>JBAXXZ010000242.1:0-4363 GCA_037127575.1 Bacteroidota bacterium
ATTTTACGGTAGATTTATTGGGAACAAAAAGTGAATTCAAAAAACCTTTTGTATTAACGGGTAAACCTGTGAACAAGGTCATAAGGCGCTACTCAAGTGCACTCTTTCCATTACAAGATAATGTGATTGCCAATTTAGAAGGCGAAGGAATTTTTTTAGTTGAAAATCAGAGCGATATTTTTAGCATACAAAAGCCGGTTACATTTACGTATAATTCAAATGTTAATGTGAGTAAGGCTGATTTATGGTTTGGTATTCATTTAATCATACAAAGCTTTGATAAAAGGCAAATAGAAGACAGCTTGTTGAGTATACAAAATCAACAGTTTGCAAATTTGAAGGTAACAATTTTCTGTTCTTCAGCCGATTCTGAGCTAATTGGGCCTATTTTGTCAGGATTTTATTTTCAAAGTAAAATTCAAACAATTGATGATCGGCCAATACTAGAATTAACGGTTCTTCAAAATCTTCAAACCCGCAGCCAAGATATTTTACTTATACTTTATTCAGGCATGGTGCTGAAACAGGATATATTATTTAAGGCCCATCAAGTTTTTTCGCAGTTCAAAAACATTCAATGGATCAAAGGCATTGATCAAGGAGATGAAAATACCATCGATACGCGTGGCTTTAGAATAAATGCTGCAGAAGCATACACCCAACTTTGTAACAAAAGTTTAAAGGCAAGTTTAAGCGGACAGTTTATTCGGCAAACATGTTTCACAGCGCTTAATGGGGCAGATTTTTCGTCGCAAACAGATTTGTATTTGCTTCTCATCGTACGTTACGTGCCTGTTACGCTTGTAGTACCTTTTGTGAATGCCATTCCAAATTTTACTTCGATTTTAAGTGATTCCGAATGGATTGAATTGAAGAAAAAACATCAAGTATTGCGAGTGCATCAATCTATTTTGGATAAGGTTCTGAATAAGCTGTCATTGATGAAGGGAAACAAACCGGCATTTAAACATTGGCTTTACACTTCCAAGAACCATTACCACGATGTTTTACGATACGATGCAAATCACGCTAATTTTTATTACTCAAAGTATTAGCTTGTTTTTTTCAAAATCAAAAAATCCTTCAAATAAAAAGGTTCAAAATAAATCAAGTTTTCAAAGTCTTGATTAAGAAATTTCTCATAGGCCAAGCCAATCATGTATTTGGCCTCAGGCACAATGTTGTTGATGAAAACGGCAGATTGAATAGTAGATAATATTGCATGGGCTTTATTATAGCCGTTGCCAAAAAAGCAAATGGAAGAATATTTTTCGAATTGTTTGATGCTTAAATCGCTTAAAATTAATGCGCTGGTTTGCGTTTGCGCTTGCAATTGAATATCATAAACATTTGTGTACACTTCCATGCGCCTGGCATCAATCATTGCACAATAATAACTTGCCTGTGGATTTAATTCCTTTGCAGCAACTGCCATTGTTTGAAGGGTATCAATGCCAATCAAAGGAATTTTTAAAGCAAACGACAATCCTTTGGCTGCACTTACGCCAATTCTCAAACCTGTATATGATCCGGGGCCTTTACTGATAGCAACAGCCGCCAAATCCTTTGTCTCGAGCTTACTTTCTTCTAACAAGCGTTTAATAAATGGATGCAAATTCTCGGCATGGCTATAACCGTTATCATAGGCAATTGAATGCAATAAGCTGCCTTTGTTCGATAAAGCGACCGAGCAGGAGGTGGTAGAAGTGTCTATGTGTAAAATCAGCGACAAGGTAAATTCGAATCTATTTTATTTTGAAGGTTTATTTTTCACTTTTATACAAATCTTCTTTTTTTACCACTTTCACCTTACTCTTGTCTTTTAAAATTTTCGACACAGCACTATAAGGCCCACAAATAACTTTATCCCCGGGCTTTAAACCACTTTTAATTTCAATAAAATCATTGTCCTGAATGCCTGTTTTTACATCCGCTTTTTTGGCTTTACCATTCTCCAATAAAAAAACTATTTCTTTCGCCACTTCCTGTTCTTCGGTTTTATCTTTATTGTCGTTGTCGTTGGTTACTTTTACATCGAAATCATCCGACTCATCGGTTTTTGTTTTTAGTGAATCTTTACTTCTAACAGTTACGGCTTGAATAGGAATAGAAATAACTTTGATCACCCTTCTCGTTTGAATATCCACGCTTGCGCTCATACCCGGACGGAAAGGGATTAAATTTGTAGCATTGATTAATGCCGCATATGATTCACGTATCATACGAATCTTTACCACAAAATTAGTCACCTGATCAACCGAAATGCCTGTTGCGTTTGATGAATTCGCAATCTCGGTTACAATGCCTTTAAATTTTTTATCCATATACGCATCCACTTCAATAAGGGCCGTGTCGTTTTTGTGTACTTTAATAATGTCGTTTTCATTCACTTCAACACTCACTTCCATTTCATTTAAATTGGCCAAACGCATTATCTCGGTGCCGTTTAAGCCTGTTACGCCAACCACACGTTCACCTTTTTCAACGCTCAACTTCGATATTGTTGCATCAACCGGTGAATAGATATAGGTTTTTTCAAGATTGGTGTTGGCTTCTTTTAAGGAAGCTTCACTGCTTTCAATGTTATATAAACCGGCCTTAACGCCTGCTTCCAATGCTGATACACTCGCCTTGTCGGCTTCATAACGCGCTTTGGCCGCATCAATATCCTGCTGCGAAATGGCATTTTGATCAAATAATTTTTTATTACGATTATAAATGGCTTCGGTGTTCGTTAAATTGGCCTTGGCTTGATCTAATTGGGCTTGGGCTGTTTTTAAATTGGCCTTGGTGGTGTTCACCGATGCCGTCACCCTTTCAAATGCATTGAGGTATAAATCCGGACGAATCCTGCACAACAAGTCACCTTTTTTAACTTGATCGCCCTCCTTCACCATCATCTCGGTAATTTCTCCACTTACATCCGACGAAATTTTTAATTCTGTTTCGGGTTGTACCTTGCCCGTGGCAGATACAACTTCAATAATGGTGCGGGTTTGTGCCGACTCTACGTACACTTCCGTTGGTTTACTGCCTTTCATGATTTGAATGGTAACAATGGCACCAATGATGATAACTCCGGCAATTATGATCCAATATATTTTTTTCATACCTGTGCTTTTCTTTAAGCTTCATGCCAATAAATTTTTATTTGGCATTTTTTTTCAAATTTAACTAATAATTGAGGCATGCAATCTATTTGGTGCGTAATTTTAAGCAGTTAATACCAGTTTATCACCTCTCATAAAATATTATTTTGAATTCAAACAATAAAGCAGCAAATCTACTCATCCACGAAAGCAGTCCATACCTGCTTCAACATGCCTATAATCCTGTTCATTGGCGACCTTTTAGCAAAGAGGCATTTGATTTGGCCAAAAAATTAAACAAGCCACTATTAATAAGCATCGGCTATAGTGCCTGCCACTGGTGCCACGTTATGGAGCACGAAAGTTTTGAAGATGAACAGGTAGCTGCATTGATGAATGAACATTTTATTAATGTTAAAGTTGACCGTGAAGAGCGTAGTGATGTAGATATGTTATACATGCAGGCGGTGCAACTAATGACTGGGCATGGCGGCTGGCCTTTAAATTGTTTTGTGATGCCCAACGGCCAAGCCTTTTATGGCGGCACCTATTTTAAGAAGGAGCATTGGTTGCGAATACTTCAAAATTTATCCGAACTCTATCACAAAGATCCTGAAAAGGTTATGCAATATGCTTCCGAATTAAACAAAGGTATTGTACAATCTGAATTGCTTTCCATTCAAAAACGCAGCGAAGAGGACCTCAATAATTCAATACTTCAAAAAACAATAGCCAAATGGAAATTAAGCATGGACTTTGAAGAGGGCGGTCCCAACCGTTCGCCGAAATTCCCAATGCCTAGCAACTACCAGTTTTTACTGCGATACGCCCTTTTAGAGAATGATCATGCCTTGTTAGATTACGTAAAATTAAGTTTGAATAAAATGGCGTGCGGTGGCATTTATGATCAGTTGCACGGGGGCTTTGCACGTTACAGCACCGATAAATTTTGGAAAGTGCCGCATTTTGAAAAGATGTTGTACGACAATGCCCAGATGGCAAGTTTATATACTGAAGCGTACTTGTTAACCGAACAATCATTGTACAAAGACATCGCTATTGAAGTATTGGGTTTTGTGGAAGAAAATTGGTGGCAAGATGAAGGGTATTTCTTCTCCGCTTATGATGCAGATAGCGATGGCGAAGAAGGCAAATTTTATGTGTGGAATGAACTCGATTTAAAAGACGTCCTTGGTGAGGACTTTGAATTGTTTTCGCGTTGCTACGAAATCAACGATAAGGGTTACTGGGAAAATGGCAATTATGTGTTGATG
>JBAXXZ010000243.1:0-4347 GCA_037127575.1 Bacteroidota bacterium
GGACAAATGGTTTTGCCTTCGATTTTGCTTTGAATATCCCATAACAAATCAACATCACTTTCTTCGGCGGTACCATCTAAAAATTTCTTTAACAACTTTTCCATCCAACCTGTGCCTTCACGACAAGGTGAACATTGGCCACAGCTTTCGTGGTGGTAGAAACGCGTGAAGGTGAACAAATTTTTAACGATACTGGTATCTTCATCCATCACAATAAATCCGCCTGAACCAAGCATGGTGCCTGTGATAAATCCGCCATCGCCCAAACTTTCGTACGACATTAAGCGCGGTTCGCCTTTGGCAGTTTTTAAAATTAATTCGGTTGGTAAAATTGGAACCGATGAACCCCCGGCCACAACCGCTTTTAATTTTTTACCGTTGCGTATGCCGCCACAATATTCTTCACTAAATATAAATTCTTCAACAGGTAAGCCTAATTCAATTTCGTACACGCCCGGTTTGTTTATATGCCCAGATGCTGAAATTAATTTTGTTCCTGTAGATTTTCCGATACCGATTTTGGCATATTCTTCGCCGCCCATATTTACAATCGGACAAACGGCTGCAATGGTTTCTACATTGTTTACTACAGTAGGACAACCATATAAACCGGCAACAGCAGGGAAAGGCGGCTTGATGCGCGGGTTGCCTCTTTTACCTTCTAATGATTCAAGCAATGCCGTTTCTTCTCCACAGATATAAGCACCACCGCCCACTTGCACACAACAATCGTGCGAAAAACCAGAGCCTAAAATATTTTCACCCAACCAACCTGCAGCGTATGCTTCGGCAATGGCTTGTTCAATGATGCGGGCCACATAAAAATATTCACCCCTGATATAAATGTATGAACGTTTTGCACCCAATGCATATGAAGAAGTGATCATGCCTTCAATTAAAGCATGTGGAATTTTTTCCATCAAATACCGGTCTTTAAAAGTTCCCGGCTCCGATTCATCGGCGTTGCACACCAAATAACGGGCTACACCTTCGGGTTTTGCCAAAAAGCTCCATTTTAATCCGGTAGGAAAACCTGCGCCGCCACGGCCACGCAAGCCCGATTTTTTTACTTCATCTGTTACCTGATCAGGCGTCATGGTTTTTAAGGCCTTTTCAACTGAATTGTAACCCCCGTGTGCACGGTACACTTCAAGTGTATTGATGCCCGGTACCTTATCATTGTGTATTAAAAGTTTTCTTCCCATTACTGAATGGTTATAATGTGTTCTTATAATCTAGATCTGTGTAATTTCTTTTCTTGCCTTCAGACTTGTATTCGTCTAATATTTTATCCACTTTTTCGAAAGTTAAGTTTTCATGGTAACTGGCTCCGCATTGCAGCATTGGTGAAGTACCACATGAACCTAAACACTCAGCGGTTTTTAAAGTAAACAAACCGTCTTTTGTTGTTTCGCCTACTTTTATGCCCAATTTTTTTTCAATGTATTTTAAAATGTCTTCGGCACCATTCAACCAACACGAAGATGTTTGACATACTTCCAACACGCATTTACCTACCGGCTTTAAGTTGTACATGCTGTAAAAGGAGGCCACCTCAAATACTTCAATTGGCTTGATGTTTAATACTGAAGCCACATAATCCATGGTTTCGGCGCTTAGCCAGCCGCCAAATTCGGCTTGTGCAATGTGTAATACAGGCAATAAAGCCGATTTTTGTTTGCCTTCAGGATAATTTGAAATTATCTTTTGCACCGTTTGCATTGCATCGTCGCTAAACTTAATGCCAGCGCGTTTGCTTTTATTAAACTCTTGTGTGCCGTGTACTTGTGCTCCCATTTTAATAATTATAAATTTTGAATTTTAAATGTTAAATCATTCGAGTAATTTATCATTCAATATTTCTTACGCATCCAATTCTCCTGCAATTACATTCATACTACTCATGGTGATAATGGCATCCGACAATAAACCGCCTTTAATCATTTCGGGGTAAGCTTGATAATAAATAAAACAAGGTCTTCTGAAATGCAATCTAAACGGCGTTCTTCCACCATCACTAATTAAATAAAATCCTAATTCTCCGTTTCCACCTTCAACACTGTGGTAAACTTCACCAACAGGCACATCGGTTTCGCCCATTACAATTTTGAAATGGTATATCAAGGCTTCCATGTTGTTGTATACTTTTTCTTTTGGCGGTAAAAAGAAATTCGGAATATCGGCATGCATGTTTCCATCAGGCATATTTTTAATGGCCTGGTGGATAATTTTCATTGACTGGCGCATTTCTTCTTGGCGCACGGTAAAACGATCGTATGTATCACCACTCGTTCCAATTGGAATTGTGAAATCAAAATCTTGGTAAGAAGAATAAGGTGTTGCCACACGAATATCAAAATCAACACCTGCTGCTCTTAGGTTAGGGCCGGTGAAGCTATACTCGAGGGCCATTTGAGAAGAGATAGGCCCGCAATTAATGGTGCGGTCCATAAAAATTTTATTGCGTTCCAACAATCCGTTAAACTCTTCAAGTTCTTTCGGAAAATCTTTCAAGAAGTTGTGGATTTTATCCCATGTATCTTTACTCCATTCTTTATCAAAACCACCAATACGGCAAATGTTGGTTGTTAAGCGGGCGCCGCAAATACTTTCGAAAATATCATAAATGTGTTCACGCCATTGAAACAAATACAAAAAGCCGGTAGTTGCGCCTGTATCCTGTCCTATGATTGTATTACAAATAATATGATCGGCAATACGCGATAACTCCATGATAATGACACGATGGTATTCGGCGCGTTTTGGAATTTCGGCTTTGATTAATTTTTCAACCGTCATGTGCCATCCCATGTTATTGATGGGCGATGAGCAATAATTTAACCGGTCGGTGAGCGGCGTAATTTGTGCATAAGGCCTACGCTCTGCTAATTTTTCGAAAGCACGGTGAATGTATCCCAATGTTGGAACGGCTTCGTGAATAATTTCACCGTCCATTTTTAATACATTTTGAAAAATACCGTGCGTTGCCGGATGTGTAGGGCCTAAGTTCAGTGTTGTGTATTCCTTCTCCATGGTATCGGGAGGAGGCGTTAAGTGATGATTTTCTTTTTTACTCATGGTTTGAGTTTAAATTCTTTAAACATTATCGGCCAAACATTTTATCGCTCTTATCTTCTCTGGTTTGATCTTCGAGCGGGTATTCTTTACGCAATGGAAAAATATCCATTTCATCCACATTTAAAATGCGTTTTAAATTCGGGTGGCCTTTAAAGCGCACGCCATAAAAATCAAAAGTTTCGCGTTCCATCCAATTCGAGGAAGGCCACAAATCGGTAACAGTAGGAATTTCCGGCTTATTGATGTCGAAATAGGTTTTGATGCGTACCCGGTTATTTTTGTACAAATTGTGTAAATGATAAATCACCCCCAATTGTTTTTCATCAGCTGTTTGCATACCGGTGAGATCCGTTAGGAAATGAAAATTGAGCGTTTCGTCTTCTTTTAATAATTTTAAAATGGGATGAATGTGCTCGTGCTGCACTGTGATGACATTGAAGTTGTAAAGTTCTTCAGCACAAAGAACAGCGCCTTTAAAAGCCTCCTCAATTTTATCACTGATTAATTTTAATGATTCGTTCATGGCTTTATTATTCTATGCCGTAACTGTTTAACAATCGTTTGTATTCAGGTGCATTTCTTCTGCGACCCGATTCATTTTTGGCCAATTCTTGGATTTTTAAAATGCCATCGATGATTTGTTCGGGACGTGGCGGACAACCCGGTACATATACATCTACCGGAATAATGCGATCGATGCCTTGTAATACACTGTAAGTATCGAAAATACCGCCGCTACTGGCACAAGCGCCAACACACAATACCCAGCGCGGTTCGGCCATTTGTTCATACACCTGACGTAAAGTTGGACCCATTTTTTTGGCAATGGTACCCATCACCATCAATAAATCGGCTTGACGCGGTGAAAAACTTAAACGCTCCATGCCAAACCTTGCCAAATCGTAATGCGAACCCATGGTGGCCATAAATTCAATACCACAACAAGAAGTTGCAAAAGGCAAGGGCCACAAAGAATTGGCGCGGGCCATACCGATTACTTCATCGACCTTAGTTGCAAAAAAACCCGGACCTTCGAGGCCTTCGGGTTGTTTAGCAATTTCAAGCTTTGATTTTTTTATAATTTCTTTCGACATGTTCTTTAATTTTTTTAGGTCATTTAATGAATTGAACAAAAATTCTAGCGGATATGATTCTTGTCATTTTCTTTGTTAATCTTCCCATTTTAGCGCTTTTTTAGCGAGCATATAATAAAAACCAACCAATAATAAAGCAATAAAACTAAACACTTCAACAACACCTAACAGGCCT
>JBAXXZ010000244.1:0-4342 GCA_037127575.1 Bacteroidota bacterium
ACGGGCAACGTTATTTTAACGGCAAAATTATTCCGGTTTCGTCAAGCACACCATAAACATGAAACGTTTTTTATTGATGCTGTTGATTTTACATCAGCTATCTGCATATAGTCAAATAATTACCCAAACCATTCGCGGTTTAATAGTTGACAAGCAAAGCCAAGCAGCCTTGCCAGGCGTGGTGGTGCAAGTGCTTGGCACAAACGAGCCTTTTAATTGCACAAGTGCAACAGACGGTTCTTTTAAACTAAAAGAGGTGCCGGTGGGTCGCTGGCAATTAAAATTTCAATTGCTAGGATACAAGGAGAAATTTGTAACGGTGATATTAAATGCCGGCAAAGAAAGCGTGAGCTATATTGAATTGGAAGAGCAAGTTATTCAAGGAGAAGAGGTGGTTGTAACAGCTGAGCAGGATAAAACCAAAACCAATAACAAGATGAGTACCGTTAGTGCAAGGGTTTTCAGCGCCGAAGAAGCAGCCCGTTATGCCGGCAGCAGAAATGATCCTGCCCGCATGGCAGCTAACTTTGCAGGCGTGAGCGGGTCGAACGATTCTCGCAACGACATTGTGGTGCGAGGTAATTCGCCATTGGGCATTTTGTGGCGTTTAAACGGATTGGATATTCCGAATCCGAATCATTTTGGTAATGCAGGCGCTACCGGCGGGCCAATTAGTATTTTAAATAACAACACTCTTGATAACTCTGATTTTATGACCGGCGCATTTGCTGCCGATTATGGCAATGCCACTTCGGGTGTGTTTGATTTAAAGATGCGGCAAGGCAACAATGAAAAACACGAATTTTTGGCGCAGTTGGGCTTTAACGGTTTTGAGTTGGGTGCCGAAGGTCCTTTTTCAAAAAATAAAAACGCCTCTTATTTGCTGAACTACCGTTATTCAACCTTATCCATTTTTAAAGCATTAAATATTGATTTTGGCACAGGCGCTGCAGTGCCGCAGTACCAAGACATTAGCTTTAAAAGCGATTTTAATACAAAACGCCTTGGCAAATTTTCTTTATGGGCGGTAGGCGGCTTAAGTTATGTGGCTTTGTTGGAAAGCGATAAAAAGGAAGGACAAGACTTGTATGGTTTTAGTGCACGCGATACCTATTTCCGATCGAATGTTGGTGCTGCAGGTATATCGCATACTTATTTATTAAAAAACAATGCCTATATCAAAACCAATGTAGGCATGAGTGGCAATTATAACCAAATTAAAGCCGACCGTATCGACACAGCATTTAAAACCCCGAAAAATTTAAAACCCGAATACCGACAAACTACTAAAAGCCTCCGCTATTCGATAAACAGCACTTATAACAAAAAATTTAATTCGCGTAACTTTTTAAACATTGGTGTTTATGCTGAATTGTATCAAAGTTTATTTGTTGACAGCACTGATACAAAATTTGGCAACCATACATTTTTGATATTAAGAAATTACAAAGGCAATACCGGCTTATTACGGAGCTTTGCGCAATGGCAACACAAGTTCAACGAAAAAGTACAATTTAATTTGGGTTTGAGTAATCAATATTTTTTATTGAACCAATCCAATGCCTTTGAGCCACGTGTTGGTGTAAAATATGCAATAAGCGCCAAAAAAACACTGTCATTTGGCGGCGGGCTGCACAGCCAATTGCAACCCACTTATATTTATTTTGCCAGCGATACCATAAAAGGGCAACGCATTGAAACAAACAAAAATTTGGATTTTACACGTGCCGTACACGCCGTGTTGGCCTACGATCAAAGTTTTAATGCCAACTTTAGATTGAAGACGGAAATTTATTACCAATACATTTACAACGCTCCTGTTAAAGATTATCCAAGTTCGTTTTCTGTTTTGAATTTAGGGGCTGATTTTACCAGTCCCAATGTGAATAATTTGGTGAGCAAGGGCAAGGGTGAAAACTACGGACTTGAAATTACATTGGAGAAATTTTACAGCAAGGGATTTTATTTTTTATGTACCGGAAGTTTTTTTGAAAGCAAATATTCCGGCAGCGACAACATTATTCGCAACACGGCATTTAACGGAAATTATGTAGTGAATGCTTTGGGTGGGAAAGAAATAAAAATAAAACAAAAACACACGCTAAGCATTGATATGCGCATCACTTATGCGGGTGGGAAAAGGTATACTCCGATTGATTTGGCGGCCAGCAAGGCGGCAAATAATGAAGTGCGCGACAATAGCCGCGCCTACAGCATGCAATATCCTACCTATTTTAGAATGGATGTGAAGCCGGGTTACCGATTTAATAGCAAAAAGGTAACGCACGAATTTTCAATCGATATTCAAAATGCCACCCATAATCTCAATGTGTTTCAACAAACATATGACATTGTACACAAAACGATTCAAACTGATTACCAATTAAAATTCTTTGTGATTCCGCAGTATAGGATTTTGTTTTAGTTATTGCTTAACATCCGCTAAATGGCGATTTTGTTTTTGGCACACGATTCGATTTAAGTTTTTGGATCAAATCGTATTTTCCGGTCACTACATCTGAAGAATAGTCGAACCAATAATTTTCAATCTTGTTGCCCGAAAACTGAATGATAGCGATTTGGCTTGAATTGCGTCGGCCGCCATTATAACAAGCAATGATAAAGCATGTAGAATCAAGTCCACAATAGATTAATTTTTTGCTTGGTAAATTTTTCTGCACCAATTGCACTTCATTAACAGAATCATGAAGGACCTCGTTGTAATACTTCTTTCCTGTAACAGTGGGTACCAAATTAGGTAATGCCCCATTTTGCCATTCTTCATCTTTTGCAGCCATCTCAAAATCGTCGACAAAATGAACTTCTTTTAAAAAGGCTTGAATAAAGAATGGGATATTATTGACAGTGATAATCTCTGTAAAATGACGCGATTGTAGATTTTTAGTTAATTCCTTTTTATTCAGATTTTGTTCAATGATATTCAGATTAATGCGGTAATTATTCCCAACTTTTTCAACGCTTTTTTGATGTTCAGTTGAAGTAATCAAGGATTGATCATTTTTGGCAACATTTTGTTTGTTGCAAGAAAAATAACCTACACTCGCTGCCAGCAGAAATACTTTAAACTTTAAACGCATTGTATATTTGTATTAAATAAATTCTATTACCGCGGCCTACAGGGCATTTCAACCCATCTAAAACACAAACACCCTACTCCCTCACCAACTTCAACAACTGCACTTTATTGTCGCTTGTTTTCACCTTAATGGTGTATACGCCAATTGCCAATGATGATAAGTTGAGCACTGTTTCATTTTTATCACGCTTAAAGGTTTGGCTTTGTTTATACACTTGCTTTCCTGTAATGTCCATCACTTCAATTTCGGCTTGTACAATTTTATCGCTTTTACAAGTCAAGGTTACTTTGCCCGTGCTAGGATTTGGAAACACAGAAAACCAATTTAATGAATTGGCAATGGTGGCAATTCCATCACACTTCGAAACAAAAATGGTTAATGAATCCACATCCGTACAACCGTTAGGGTCTTGTGCATTTACAGTAAATGTTTGTGAAACACCCGCTGTGAAAGTAATCGACGAGGCAACCGTAAATCCCGGTGACCAGGTAAAATTTTGTGCACCTGTAACCGAAACCGTTACTTCTTCATCTATACATACCGTGTTTGAAGGAATACTAAAACTAATATTCGGACTAGCCAAAACCGTTATGGTTTTTGTTGATACATTACCTGCACCGATACTATTTGATGCCATCATCGAAACCGTGTAAGTGCCCGCATTGGCAAATGCTACAGTTGGGTTTTGTAAGCTTGCATTCAAAGTAACGCCTGTGTTTGGGGTAACCGACCAGCTCCATGTTGAAGGACTGTTGTTGGATGCATCTTTAAATACTTTTGTGCCACCTGAACAGATGGTGCCTGTATATGTAAAATTACTCGCCGGAGGCGCTGTTACTTGAAAAACGTCAACTTGATAAACGCCACGGCCATAAGTGGCAGCTCTTAATTTACCGGGATTTGCGGCAGAAATTTCCATGTCATGAACCGGTGTATTTGGCAAGCCTGTATTATACAAAGTCCAAGTGTTGGTGTTGATGTCTTTAAAAAACACGCCAACATCCATACCCACGTAAATTAAATCGCTTGAACCGGGTTGATACACCGAACAATTGGCAGGAATGTTTGGTAAATTATAGGTGATGTTGGTCCAATTACTGCCACCATTAACCGATTGAAACACTTTGTTAGGCGCAGAATAACCGCTTAAGGTCACCCATACTTTGTTAGGATCGGTAGGACTAACGGTGATGAAAGTTGGTGCACCAAAAGAAGTTGGCACGCCCGAAAGGCCGGTCCATGTA
>JBAXXZ010000245.1:0-4324 GCA_037127575.1 Bacteroidota bacterium
GGAATAATTTGATTATTCACCATGTCAGCAATAATACGCGATTCAATCTGAATTTTTTTGGTATAAGTTTCCAAATAAATTTCATAACGCGCTTCTTGTTCTCTATGTGTGAGAATGTTCAATTTTTCAAACAATGACAATGATTTTTTGCTGATGAAAAAATCCAAAGCACCCGGTGTAGTAGGAATATTGCTTAATCCACGCTCTTCGGCTTCAGCCTTCCATTCATCACCATAACCATTTCCTTCAAAACGAATTTTTTTCGAATCTGTAATGTATTTTTTCAACACATGTAAAATGGCATCGTCTTTTTCCATGTTTTTGCTCGACATCAAACCATCAACATCTTTTTTAAATTCAATCAACTGATCTGTCATGATGGCGTTTAACACCGTCATTGCCCCGGCACAATTAGCCGATGAACCAACCGCTCTGAATTCAAATTTATTGCCTGTAAAGGCAAATGGTGATGTTCTGTTACGATCGGTATTATCCAATAAAATATCAGGAATTTTTCCGATGCTAAGTTTTAATGCTGTTTTTTCTTCAGGACTTAATTTTTTATCCCCAACACTTTTCTCAATTTCATCCAATATTTTATTCAATTGTTCACCTACAAACACACTCATAATAGCAGGGGGTGCTTCGTTAGCGCCTAAACGGTGGTCGTTGTTTGCTGAAGCAATACTTGCCCTCAACAAATCAGCATGTTCATTTACTGCCTTTACTGTGTTGATGAAAAAAGTCAAAAATTGTAAATTGGTTTTTGGTGTTTTTCCGGGCGATAATAAATTTTTACCGGTACTGGTCGCTAAACTCCAATTGTTGTGTTTACCGCTGCCATTTACGCCGGCATATGGTTTTTCGTGCAACAATACTCTAAAATTATGGCGGATGGCCACTTTTTCCATCACATCCATTAATAACTGATTGTGGTCGACCGCAATATTTATTTCTTCAAATACAGGGGCACATTCAAATTGCGCCGGCGCTACTTCATTGTGTCTGGTACGTACCGGAATTCCCAATAAATGTGATTCGTATTCAAAATCTTTCATGTACGACAATACACGCTCAGGAATAGAACCCCAATAATGGTCTTCTAACTGTTGACCCTTTGCCGGAGCATGCCCAAACAATGTTCTGCCTGTTTGTTGTAAATCGAAACGGATATTATATAAAGCGGCATCAATTAAAAAATATTCTTGCTCCCATCCCAATGTGCCAATTACCTTGGTCACATTTTTATCAAAATACTGACACACCTCTGTTGCGGCTTTATCTAAAGCAGAAAGTGATTTAAGCAATGGCGTTTTAAAATCCAAGGCCTCACCTGTATAAGAAACAAAGATGGTTGGCACACAAAGTGTATTGCCCCAAATAAAAGCCGGTGAAGTTGGGTCCCATGCCGTATAACCACGGGCCTCAAAGGTACTTCTTACGCCACCATTCGGAAATGAAGAGGCATCCGGTTCTTGTTGCACCAATTGTGAGCCGCTAAAACGTTCAATGGCTCTACCGTTACCGATAGGCTCAAAAAAACCGTCGTGTTTTTCGGCAGTTGTGCCCGTTAATGGCTGAAACCAATGGGTGTAATGGGTAACACCTTTGCTTTGGGCCCATGCCTTCATACAGGCTGCTACTTGATCGGCCATCTTTCTTTCAATGGTTGATCCTTTTTCCATGGCTTCTTGCACACTGGTGAAGCCTTCTTCACTTAAAAATTCACGCATGGCATCAATACCAAACACATTGGCGCCAAAATATTCACTCACCTGCTTTTTTGGGTGATTTAATTCCACCGGCGTACGGTTCACAACCGATTGCATTGCTAAAATTCGTCTTGTACTCATAATATTAGGGGGTTAAAATGAAAAAAATCATATTTTTGACAAAATTACATCAAAAATAGGGGGGGTACAAGAAAAAAAAGCTGTTTTTTGTCAGGTGTTGAAAATTTAGCAATAAAAAACCCCTTTACCGAAAAGATAAAGGGGCCTAAAATTCAACAATTTAAAAATTAGTGCATGAGCACTTTTTTAGTGAGGCTTTCTTTATCGTTTACTACCTTAATTAAAACAACTTGGTTGTTGTCGGCAATGTTCAAATGCACCGATTGTTTACCTTCAATAGTGATGTCATCCATTATTTTTTGACCAATAATATTGAAAGCAGAAACCACAGATTTAGTATTGTCATTAAAATTGGTTTTAACCACAACACCTTCTGCATCTTGGTTGATTGATAGATTTGAAGATGCATACAACTCTCCTACCGAAACAGGTGCTGCTCCACTTGAACAAACCAATAATTCGAAGCGTGGCGTGCTAGTAGTATCGCTGATGTTAAAAACATAGTTTTTTAATTTTAAATCTGTGTATGTATTGGTTAGTTTATCGTGCAAAATAGCGCATGAAGAGTAATTTTCAAATTCGGTTGCAGAAATGGTATACGATCCACTAACATTCACTTTTACCAAAAGCTGCCAGTTTTGATTTTGAGCAATTGACGGGAACGAATTAATTGACAAATACTTTTTTGATTGTGGTTCGTAACTAGAAATTGAGGTGTATTTACTATATGAAACATTTCCACCTGAATAACCGGCAGACGAGAACATTTTTAAGGCATCATATTTTCCATAATTACTTGATGCCGCAGGATTAATACTAAATAAAGCTTCATCGCTATTGTATTGACCATCTAGTTTAAGTTTTATTTTATCAACAACCTTGGTTCCTTTATACATATTTGTCCCGCCACCGGCAGTTGATTTCATTGTCTCATCGAATACTAAATTGGCAGTACCAAATGAGTTATTATCAGCAAAAAAACCAACACCTGCAGGAACAATATTACCCATGTTTGTACCACCAACACCAGACACATAACTACCTGCGCCGCCGCCTCTACTGTAACAATACCAAGTACCACTAAAATTCGCCAAGTTAGGGCCGAATGGGTCACCCAAAGCATCTAAATCAATAGGACAGGGGTACGGATTTGCTACCAAGTTAATGCCATCTGAACCACTCACGCCTGAAACAGTACTTGATGCGCAAGAAAAACCATATTGCGTTGAATAGTTAATAAGACCTTGATTGATTGGGCCGGTAAAAGACCAAGTTAAGGCACTAGAGGCTCCTAAACCCGAACCCAAATAAACCCAAAAACCTTTTCCTGCGCTCAAAGAAGTTGCAGAAGTAAGTGAAATATCATAGTTGCATGTACCGGTATTCCAATCTTGTATTGAATAAAAACCACCTGCACTGCTTGGATCATTGGTACACCCAGTGCATGTAACAGGAAATGTATTTTGCCAATCAGAAATGGCTTTACCTGAAACACCATTGGTACCCATTAAACACCAACCCGTATTACCTGAAGGGAAAAATGAATTCATCACAACATTTCCTGAAATAGCGCCTGTAGATCCTATTGGGGCTACAAAACCATTGTGGCCATTACTGGCAGTAATATTTAAGTTACCGGCAGAAGTTACAGTTCCAGCAAGAACTGAGATGTAGTCATAGATATACAAAGGTGATCCAAGTGTCATATTTTGACCAGTATTAAATATTTCAATTATGCCTATTGTGTTTGCAGTAGATGCGAACAGTAAACTACCACTAATTGGCACACCACTTCCCTGTCCGATGTATACTGTTGAACTATTTGACACACCCAAGCTACCACTGGTTGCGGTTAATTGAACAGCATCTAAAGTTAAGACATGTGTACCCACATTCAATATCCCCATACCCAAAGTTAATGTTCCTCCATTTGGGCCAAAATCGGAGCCCAAGGTTACAGAGCTCGAAGTATTGGCGAGGGCAAGATTGAAGTTGGACAAAACAGTGCTATTATTAAATGTGATATTACCAACATTCCCAGTTCCGGTTAATTTAATGGTTGTACCTGCATTACCATCACCGAAAAAATTTCCACTGCCTGAAATCGCACCTGAAATAGTTACAGTAGCGTCATGGCTCACCGAAAAAGTGATGCCCGAAGCAATGCTAACATTACTCGCACTTACTGCAGCAGTATTATAAGTGTCAACATTTGAATTGATAATTAAATTATTAAAAGTCATGGCTTGAACTGAAGTTGACCCAACAGCATATGCGCAATTACTACCTGCTAAAAACTGCGTCTTAGTAGGGCTGACATTAAAAAACTGGTCCGCTTGAATTGTAAGCGTGGCATTATTTGAAAATTTTAGAGTGGGCTGAGAACCTGAGTTAATCACATCGGTGGCAGTGAACACTGCATTAAAAGCTGTAACACCATTACCAAAAACGACTATTGCAGTAGGTGGTAA
>JBAXXZ010000246.1:0-4312 GCA_037127575.1 Bacteroidota bacterium
GTATAAGTCAATGAAATGGCCGTAAAGCAGTTCATCAGCACCGACAAAATGATATAACCTTCGGTATCGCCGGTATAAATTTTATCGAAAAAATGCTCTGCGTAAAATATTGTCGAAATGGAGACAATTAAAGCCGGTGTTAAGAGCATGGTAAAAGATAATTTCACCACATTTTCAATATTGTCCTTGTGCTTTATCATACGGCTAAACATGGGCAGCAACTGCACCGAAAACAAATAAGCAATTTGGTTGGCCGCATCGAGCAAACGGAAGCCTTTGGCATAAATACCATTTTGTAGTTTGCCCAAATCGCCGGGCAATAAAGCTGCAATCATGTAACTGTCGAAACGGTTGTAAAAGGCCATTAACAGAACCAATACGGCATAAGGCAGACTTTTTTTCAAGATTAAACGGTTAAAAGTCCAATCCCAATTCATTTTAAAAGTGTGCGTTTTGTTGAGCACAATAATAAATGCAACAACTGCGGTTAAGGCATAGCCGGCAGTTTGAGCATACACAAAATTCATTACATCCACTTGGGCACCAAAAACATGCAATAACAAACACATCAAAATGATGATCATGATTACACGGTCGAGCACCGATACAATGCTATCCACCCTAAACATGTGCAATGCTTGTAAGTTTGAGCGTAAAAAGAGGATAAAACTTAAAAAGAACATGTTTAAGCTTAAAATTAAAACCAATTTGAGTTTTAAATCCATAAAAAAGTACATCACTACGAAGCCAAAAAGCATGTAAAATATACCCAGCGCAAATTTTAATCCCAGCATTTTACTGAAGTGTTTACTCAGCAAATGCATGTTTTGTGCAATGTTTTTGTTGTTAAAATTGGTAAGACCAAAATCGAGGAAAATACTCAATACCAAGGTCATGTTAAAAATCTGGAAATATTCCCCGTAACTAATATTGCCTATTTGGCCTTGTACTTTTGGTTCTACAATAATGGTCCAAAATGGCTTAATGAGAAGATTAAGAACCAGTAAAATAGCGAGATCGAATATAAATTTTTTCTTTTGCATTAAAAGCGGTCAAAGATAGTTTTTTTTATGGTTATTGCTAATCTAATTGATAGATTTGTAAGGTGCAAATCGTTGTAAACACAAGGTTATTGGTGAAAAATAAACTGGATGGCATTGGCTGGTTCAGTTACCAAACTTTGAAGCGTTTATGCCTCAATCACCCTGATGTGCATTTCATCTTTTTATTCGACCGAAAAATTGAAGAAGAATTTATTTTTAGCAATAACATCACCCCTTTGGTGGTATTGCCACAAGCCCGGCACCCATTCTTATATTACTGGTGGTTTCAATGGTCGTTAAAGGGATTGGTGAACAAAATTAAACCCGACGTATTTTTATCACCCGACGGTTTTTTAATTTTGGGCGCCAAGTGCAAACAATTGCCTGTAATACACGACATTAATTTTTTGCATTATCCCAAAGACCTTAAACCTTTAACGGCGAGGTATTACAATTATTTTTTTCCAAAATTTGCCAAAGCCGCCACCCGCATTGCCACTGTATCAGAATTCAGTAAAAATGAAATTACCAAACATTATGGCATTGATGCCGATAAAATTGACGTGGTGTACAATGGCATCAACGATTTTGTGAGGGTTTGTTCTGAGACCGAAAAAACAAATACACGCTTTAAATACAGCCAGGGCGAAGATTACTTTTTGCATGTAGGTTCCCTTTCTCCGCGTAAAAACATTGGCAACATTATCAAAGCATTTGTAGCATTTAAAAAAGAAAGTGCAAGCAAAATGAAATTGGTGTTGGCCGGTGCTAATTTTTGGGGATTGGCAAGTATTCACGAAGAAATCAAAAAACAAGGATTAGAAGCTGAAGTAATTTTTACCGGTCGCTTGCCAAATGAAGAACTGGCCTTGGTTTTAGGCAGTGCCAAAGCATTAGTATTTATGTCGTATTACGAAGGATTCGGCATTCCATTGCTCGAAGCCATGGAAGCTGAAGTGCCCATCATTTGTTCGAACATCAGTGCTTTGCCTGAAATAGCCGGTGATGCGGCAATTTTAGTAGACCCTTTTAATAGCGACAACATTAAAGATGCCATGCAAAAATTAATGGCAGATAAAAATCTTCAAAAGGACTTGATTCAAAAAGGCCAATTGCAAAAACAAAAATTTTCTTGGGATAAAAGTGCAGCGCTATTATGGGAAAGCATCCTCAAATGTGTGAAAGCATAATTTAATTTTCTTTATCCAGATAAAAATTCGGAAACCTGTTTTTATTGATGTTAGGTTCATAAATCTCCTCTTTGTACCATTTGGCATACCAAGCGCGATAAGCTTTTTCCTGCACAAATAAAATGCCATAGGCCGCAGTTTCAGCCACAGCAAAACCGTATGGCTGTATGGCAGAAAAAACAGCTTGCGAACAACCGGCATTTTTTCCGTCGTGTAGCTCTATCAACATGGCTTTGGTATGAGGCAACCAAAAATCGCTGCCTTCAGTAAATACCTCTTTTTCGCTGCCTTCAATGTTCATCTTCAAAAAATCAATTTGCGCACAATTATATTGAATCATTAAATCCTTTAAGGATAAACCTTCTGTAGTATTCACTTGTTCTACGGTTTGTTTTTCAACATCTAGTTCCCTTACAACAAAACCATCTTCTTGACCAGCTTCAATTTTCAGCACAGCTGTTTTGTTCCAAAGTGCTTTTTTCAAAACTTGAATGTTTGAGTAAGCTGCTGTATTTTTTACTGCCAATTCATAATTTTCCTGATCTACTTCTAAGCTCACAATTTTACAATTTGGCCACCATTGTGCAAACAAAATGGCTGTTAAGCCAATATTGGCGCCGGCATCCACCACAAAATGGCAGTCGTTCATGTAAGGCTTTTTGTCAAGATAAGGCTCTATAAATGTGTTCACGAATGATTGCATATCGGCGCGAATACAACGTAAATAAATAGGTTGTTTAAAACCTGCCATGTTGATGGCCATCAATTCTTGTTTATTGTATTTACCGGCCTCAATGGCTTCAAAATTTTGCAAAACAATATTGGCTTGTTCTTTGCCTAAGTAATGAAGATAATTTGGATAGCGTGCAATCTTGTCGAGGATATAATTCATGGTAATGGCATTTGTTAGCCTTCAACAGCAAGGATAATTAATTCGATTAAATATGACAAAAAAAAAGGTATTATTTTTGGAAAGTGATATTAATCAATTCCCATGCCTTGCATGACCTTTTCGCTCACCTGACCATTTTCAGCAAAATAAAGACTTAATTTTTCACGCACCAGCTTACGATAATCCGCATCAAATAACTGTTGTTGCCAAACGGTTTTAAGTTCTTTCGAAGTTAATGCGGTTTGCGCCACGTTTTGTGTCATTAAATCCAAAGCCTCATTAAATTTTTCATAATTCTGTCCGTAAAACGAAACAGGAATTAAATGTACTCCTGGTTCCAACACATTGTGTAAACCCCCGTTAAATCCGCCACCCACATAAGCTGCATCGGCGTATTGGTATAATTTAGATAGTACACCAATGGTATCAATAATCATCACATCCACATCAGTGGCTGGATCCTGCATATACAATGAATATTTAAAATTGTATTCGTTTATTTTTTTAATGGTATTAATGGTAAAACGTGTTTCAACTTCATGCGGCGCGATGATCAATTTTACACCCTTGTCTTTTATTTTGTTGAAGGCTTTTAAAATTAATTCCTCATCTTTTGGCCATGAGCTGCCGGCAATAATTAATTTTGAATCGCCTTTAAATGCTTCAATAATGGCATTGTGATAAGCTTGTGATTTTAGTTCCAAAACCCTGTCGAATCGTGTATCACCAACTACTTGCACTTGTTGAATGCCAATAGATTGAAGTAAAGTGGCAGAGGCTTTATCCTGCACAAATAGTTTTAAGAATACATTGAGTGATGACCTAAAAATACCGCCGTACCATTTAAAAAATGGGTGATGGGCCTTAAAAACAGCCGAAACCAAATAAGTAGGCACCGCATTTTTTTTAAGTTGATTTAAAAAATGTAACCAAAATTCATACTTGATAAAAATGGCCATTTTTGGTTCAAGAAGCGCCATAAAATCGCGGGCATTTTTTTTGGTATCCAAGGGTAAATACATCACCAGGTCTGCCCCTGCCCAATCCTTAAAAGCTTCGTAGCCGCTGGGGGAAAAAAAAGTCAGAATTATTTTGTACTTGGGATGTTTTTGTCGGATGGCTTCAATTAAAGGCCGACCCTGTTCAAACTCGCCATACGAAGCACAATGCACCCAAATTTTATCATT
>JBAXXZ010000247.1:0-4285 GCA_037127575.1 Bacteroidota bacterium
AACCTTAATAGTATCAGACTGCCTATTTTCAGGATTCCCTGAATGCGAAGAAATCAAAAAGTAACTTACTAGGATGATTACTCCTATTAATATAACAAAAAAAATATGCCATGAAACACGATCATCACCAAAAAGCAGCTGAACACTATGAAATGGCAGCTGCACATCACAAAAAAGCACATGAATTTCATGTAGCAGGTAATCATGAGAAGGCCGCACACCATGCGCAAATCGCACAGGGTCATCACAAACATGCTGAGCATCATTCGCACGAATCAGCTAAACACCACACCGACAAACACAGTCATGAATAGGTGAATGCTTGTTCAACTTCATTAAAAAGGGCCGCTTAAATTAGCAGCCCTTTTTGCTTTTCGATAAATTAATTCACCTTTATTTTTCTAAAATCACTTTAAGATTCGTCAGTCCTCCCTGCAAATCATCACCCAGCATTTTTTCCATATTCATCAACACACGCATGATGTTCATGGGATAAGGCATTGAACTTTTAAAAGCCCATTTTACCAAAGTTTGATTTTCGCTAATAGTTGATAAGGCCATGAAGGATGACGCTTTACCTTCAAAAGGTTTAATAAAATGCAAATCAAAATCAATGCGCTCACCATCAATAATCTTTGCAATGGTTTGCTCACCTTTTCCAACGTTTTTGTTTTTACTATCCCATGAGGTATAAAAACCCATAGTGCCATCGGTGCCTTTGTACTCCCTTATTGAATTGGGATCCGCCATGTTCCACTTACTGTAGTGATCCTGATTTTTTAATAAGCGAATGTACTCAAACACTTCGGCTTTGTTTTTATTGATCACAATTTCACGTTCAATATTGTAATCCTTTTCCACAAACAAAGCAATTAATAGAACCAGCGAAATCAGCAGGCCCAGTCCAATAAGTAGCCATTTTAAAATATGCATATTTTTCTTTTTTGATTAAAACAAAAATAAATAAATTTTTTAGGTCGCCTAATAAAAAAATCAATTCTACACGCTTACTTATTTTTTAGTTCAATTGCCACATAAATCAGCGAAAAATCAATTTGCCCTTTTTGATTCCCAAGGTTTGCCCAAACCTTCTTTTTGGCGTATCTTTGCGCTTTATTTCTTTTATGGAATTATCAAATTTAAGTGCCATTTCTCCTATTGACGGTCGCTACCGGAAAGCCACCGAAATTCTTGCGCCATATTTTTCCGAATTCGGATTAATGAAGTATAGGGTTTTGGTTGAAATTGAATATTTTATTGCGCTTTCAAAAACAGGCTTAGCGCCACTGCCTTCGCTTAATGCCGAGCAAGAAAACGCCCTTCGTTTGGTTTACAAAAACTTTGACGTAGCCGATGCGCAACACATTAAAAACACCGAAAAAACTACCAACCACGATGTAAAAGCCGTTGAATATTTTGTGAAAGAAAAAATTCAAAACATTGGCTTAGAAAACCAAACTGAATTCATCCACTTTGGTTTAACCTCTCAAGACATTAACAACACTTCGGTGCCTTTGTCGATTAAAGATGCCACCAACGATGTAATGGTGCCAACCATTAGCGAAGTGATTGAAAAAATTACAGCACTGGCAAAAGAATGGAAAGACGTTTCTTTGTTGGCACGCACACATGGTCAACCGGCTTCTCCCACTAAATTAGGAAAAGAGCTCTACGTATTTTGTGATCGTCTCAACCATCAATTAGGACAACTCATTGCCATTCCTGCTTCGGCAAAATTTGGCGGCGCCACAGGTAATTTTAATGCCCATGTGGCGGCTTATCCGCATTACAACTGGATTGAATTTGGAAATACATTTGTGAACGAAACCTTGGGTTTGCATCGCTCACAATTTACCACACAAATAGAGCACTACGATAATTTAGCAGCATACTGCGATGCCCTTAAACGCATCAATACCATCCTCATTGATTTTTCACGCGATATTTGGACATACGTGAGCATGGAATATTTTAAACAGAAATTAAAAGCCGGTGAAATTGGCTCTTCTGCCATGCCGCATAAAGTGAATCCAATTGATTTTGAAAATGCCGAAGGAAATTTAGGCATTGCCAATGCGCTGTTAGAACACCTCTCTGCCAAATTACCCGTTTCACGTTTACAACGCGATTTAACTGATAGCACTGTATTGCGCAATATTGGTGTGCCGCTGTCGCATGCATTAATCGGCTATTCGAGCATTTTAAAAGGATTAAATAAACTTATATTAAACGAAAGTGCTTTACACCGTGATTTAGAAAACAATTGGGCTGTAGTGGCTGAAGCCATTCAAACTATTTTGCGTCGCGAAGGATATGAAAAACCTTATGAGGCATTAAAAGATTTAACCCGCACCAACACACACATCAATCATCAAGCCATTTCAGGTTTTATCGATCAATTAAATGTTAGCGATAAAGTGAAAGAAGAGTTAAAGAAAATTAGCCCGCACAATTACACCGGCATCAATCCACATTATTAATGAACAGAGTTTGGACCTATATTATCAGTCGCGAATTAAATCCCAGTGAATTGCAACAATTGCAGCAAATGGGCGAAGCATTCGTAAAATCATGGACGGCACACGAAGTACAATTGCATGCTGAGTTTAGCATTTTCAAAAACCGAATAATGCTTGTGAAAGTGAACGAAAACATCCACGAAGCCAGTGGTTGCAGCATTGATAAGTTAAGCCATTTTGTAAAACAAGCCGAAAAACAATTTAATACCGAATTACTCAACCGTTTATTGGTGGCCCTAAAATTGGATAACAAAATTCAAATTGTGCATAGCAGTAAAATTAAGGACATGCTGCTCCAAGGTGCAATCAACGAAAACACCACCGTTTACAATACAGCACTTGGCCATGAGGATGAATTGAATATTTGGGAACAAGCCCTTAAAAACACTTGGTTAAACAAGTACCTAGTAACAAATTAAATTTTTCACAAATCAATTTTCTGAATTCATTAAAGATTCAATTACGGATTTTTGCCTTAGGGATATGAAGGGCCTGGCTCTTTTTGGCGCCTGCCCCTTGCGACAAAAAAGCCGTAGCGAAGCGGAGCCCGCAATAGCCCGACCATTGCGCTGACGTATTACCAATAGCGCAAGGGTAAGGCCCAAAAAAATATCCTTTAAAACTGCATAAAGCCTTCAAGCTGGGCCTTACAAGTCTTTAGCTGATCTTCTGAATTAAACTGAAACTGTGAGTCGAGTAATTTATTCACAACTGAAATAGGCAATTTATTGTAATACACATGCATTTTTAAATAATGCAAAATACCTGTTAAATGTTCCATGCCCCTTAAATTACCTGCACGGCCATCGGCCACACCAACCAAACATACTTTTTTATTGGCCCAATCTTTTGGGTGCAAACTATCTAAAAAAGTTTTTAATATGCCCGGAAAACTGCCATTGTATTCGGGCACCACCATCACAAATTTTTGAAATGGTCTTATATTGGCATTCAACATTTCATCATAAGCTGTTGTTCGTGTGCCAAAGCTTTCGCTAAAGGCCAATTCCCTTGGTAAATCTCTAAAATCAAGTAAAAGGGTCTCTACCCCCATCTCATCCAAAATGCTTTTGTATATCTTACTCACCTTTAAGGTGTTGCTATTCTCGCGGTTGGTGCTGCTTAGTATGACGATTTTCTCCATAAATCTTATTAACACTCTCTGTAATTACTTTTTGCTTTTGTTAAAAACTATGGCCGTTTAAAGCGCCTAATTCAGTTATTTTTACAAACAACAATTTTAATCAATTGTTTTGAGTTTATGAACATCAGCTATTATGGCCATTCTTGCTTCGGCGTTGAAATTAACGGAAAACACCTGTTATTCGACCCCTTTATAAGCGAAAACAACTTGGCCAAAAACATTGATATTCAAAGTATTAAAGCCGATTACATCTTAATTTCACATGGTCACCGCGACCACATTTTAGATGTTGAAAGTATTGCCAAAAGAAGTGGTGCACAAATAATTTGTAATTGGGAAATTTATGAATGGTATAACAAAAAAGGTCTTACCAATATTCACCCCATGAACATTGGCGGAAAAATAAAACTCGATTTTGGAAATGTAAAATGTGTGGTAGCCATGCACAGCAGTATACTGCCCGATGGTGCATATGGCGGGCACCCCATGGGATTTGTAGTAGAAAGTAATGAAGGCAATTTTTATTACGCCGGCGATACAGGCTTAACTTACGACATGAAATTAATTGGTGAATACCGCCAAATTGATTTTGCCTTTTTACCCATTGGTGATAATTTTACCA
>JBAXXZ010000248.1:0-4281 GCA_037127575.1 Bacteroidota bacterium
ACGTTTGGTAGATAATGGCGATCATGAAGAATACAAGGAGCAATACGGTCAATCCATCATTTGTACCTTGGCACGCATCGATGGCTGGGCAGTTGGTATTGTTGCCAATCAACGAAAAATTGTAAAGGCCAAAAAACCGGGTAATAACAATGAGATGCAATTTGGTGGTGTGATTTACAGCGACAGTGCCGATAAGGCGGCTCGTTTTATCATGAATTGCAATCAGAAAAAAATTCCTTTGGTGTTTATTCAAGATGCAACCGGATTTATGGTAGGCTCGCGTTCCGAACAAGGTGGTATTATTAAAGATGGCGCAAAATTGGTAAATGCCATGTCGAATTCGGTGGTGCCTAAGTTTACCATCATTGTAGGTAATAGTTACGGCGCTGCCAATTATGCCATGTGTGGAAAAGCGTATGATCCACGAATAATTGTTGGATGGCCTACAGCAAAAATTGCCGTTATGGGCGGGGCACAAGCAGCAAAAGTATTGGTGCAAATTGAAGTGGCCAGTTTAAAAGCCAAGGGTGAAGAAATTACACCTGAAAAAGAAAATGAATTGTTTAATAAAATAAAAGACCGCTACGATATACAAACTACACCTTACTATGCAGCTTCTCGTTTATGGATTGATGCCATTATCGACCCACTTAAAACACGCTCAGTAATTAGTCAAGGAATCGAAATGGCAAACCATTCCCCTATTACCAAAAAATTTAATTTAGGCATTTTACAAACGTAATATTTCATAATTTTATAGAAGCATCAAAACAAACCAAAGTTTTTGATGCTTCTATCACTTTGAAAGGACATTCCAATATTCCTGATCACGTTGTTAAACTTGAGTTTGACAAATCAACCGAAAAATTTCAGGAGATTACCGCACGGGTTGGCATTGTGCTCAACCTTTTTTGTTTCATTAGCGACTATTTTGTTTTTCCTGAACACCTGGTTTCGTTTTTAATTTTTAGAATCTGCGTGGCCCTCGTTGCTTCGTTTGCTTTACTAATCAGAAAAAAAATTGGTTTAAGTATTTATTACTGCATGTTTATTTTGGTATTGGGCATATCTCTACAAAATGCCTACATGTGGACATTAATGGATTTGGCCCACTTTCAAAAACATGCCTTTGCTTACATGGTTTTGTTTATTGGTGTCGGCATGTTGGTGTTGTGGGAATTAAAATTATCCTTACTTGTTGCCATCATTACAATTGCGGTAAATTTAATTCTGTTTTATTTCAACAGTCCTTTAAGTATAGAAGAGTTTTTAATCAATGGCACACTTATCACCTTTACAGTTGGCATCTTCAGTATTTTTATGATTCGCTCACGTTATCGATTAATTTACAACGACATTCGGATTCGCTTGGAACTGGAATATTCGAACAAGGTGATTGAACAAAAACACATTGAGGTGCTTGCCCAAAAAGTGGAGATACAAAATCAAAAAGATGCTTTGGAGCATAAAAACAGAGAAATCACTGACAGCATCAATTACGCAAAAAATATTCAAGTTGCTTTGTTGCCTTCTGAAGAAAAATTTAATTCCTTTTTTAAAGACAGTTTTGTATTGTTTAAACCTAAAGACATTGTGAGTGGCGATTTTTATTGGCTGTTCGAATCGGGTGACTTTGTTTTTTACGTTACAGCCGATTGCACCGGTCATGGGGTGCCCGGTGGGTTCATGACCATGTTGGGCTTATCGTTCTTAGAGGACATTATTGTGCAGCAAAACACACATTCGCCCGATGAGGTGTTGAACCGCATGCGAGAAAGAATTATCACAGCTTTGAACCAATCCGGCAAAAGCGGCCAAAATAAGGACGGAATGGATATCACCATTTGTTGTTTGAATCAAAAATCAAATCTGCTCAGTTTTGCTTCAGCAAATAACGATTTGTATTGTATTCGTAAAGGACAATTAAGTATTTTTAAAGGCGACAGGCAACCTTGTGGGCAACACATCATTCAAAAACCATTTACATTGCAAAGTATTGAGCTTGCACCGGGTGATGCCATTTACACCTTTACCGACGGTTATGCCGACCAATTTGGCGGACCGGATGGCAAAAAATTTAGGTATAAACAATTTGAAAATATTTTGTTGGAGATTGCCGCAAAGCCTGCTAGTGAACAGAAACAAATTTTAAATCAAAAAATTGAGGATTGGAAAGGCACAACCCACGAACAAGTGGATGATATTTGTGTGATAGGTGTGTTCATTTAAGTTTAAGCTTGTGTGATTCATCACTTTGAGAATCAAAAAGAAATGGGTATTTTTGACAAATAATGTCAAAATAAAATTTGTCAAAATGGAAAATCTCGGCACAAAAATCAGAAATCTACGCGAAGCAAAAAAGGTGCCTTTACGCACAGTTGCCGCATATTTGGATATTGATCAAGCCATACTAAGTAAAATTGAACGAGGGCAACGAAATGCAAAACGGGCACAGGTTGTTATGTTGGCGAAATATTTTAAAGTAAAAGAAAATGAATTATTGGTATCGTGGTTATCCGATAAATTGGTAAAAGAACTTGGCAATGAAACCATTGGTTTAGATGCATTAAAGCTTGCCGAAGAAAAAGTTGAGTACATTGCTTTTAAGAGAATAGATAGAAATGCAATTTTGAAAAAGATAAAAGCAGTCATCGCTGGATTTAAACAGATTGAAAAAGCCTATATATACGGTTCGTTTGCCCGCAAACAAGATGGGCCTAAAAGTGACATTGACATTGCATTTAAGGCAAGTGCAGAATTTTCATATTTTGATCTGGCAGAAATACAACACGAATTAGAAGGTAAAATTAACCGGAAAATAGATGTTGGTTTTATTGATGCCTTTAAGCCACATATTTTAGAACACGTTAAGCCCGATTTACAGTTGATTTATGAGAGATAATCATCTTGAAAGTCAAAAACGGCTCGAACAAATGCTGAAAGCCATTTCAGATATTGAGAAGTATGTAAAGGGAGAAAATGCGGAACGTTTTTGTAAAAATAGAATGCTTCAGGATGCAGTGATGATGCAGTTTACAGTTATTGGTGAAGCCCTTATTCATATTGAAAGTGACAAGTTGAATAGGTATAATTATCCTTGGTATAAAGTTCGTTCATTTAGAAACATGATAGCACATGAATACTTTAATATTAGAATGCCGGCTGTTTGGAAGATAGTTGAAAAGGATTTGCCAACATTAAAATTGGTTTTACATGAAATACTGGAAAATGAATTTAAAAAAAAATCCCGCCATTAGCGGGATTTCTTATTTATATGTGCTTTCAATTAAGCGCCTTTTACCAATTGAATTTCGCTATTGATGCGCACTTCGTCGCTCACCAATACACCACCTGTTTCCAACGGTGCATTCCAAGTTAAACCAAAATCGCTGCGTTTAATTTTACCATTAACTGTAAAACCTGCTTTTGTATTTCCCCAAGGATCTTTACCAATACCGCCAAATTCAACATCTAATTGAACCGGTTTGCTAACACCTTTAATGGTTAAATCACCATGCATTTTGTAATTTTCATCACTTACTTTTTCCATTTTGTTAGCAGTAAATGTCATTTCTGGATGTGCTTCTACATCAAAAAATTCAGCTGAACGCAAGTGTGTATCACGTTGCTCTTGACCTGTATTTACAGAGGCAATTTTTGCACTAAATGAAATGGCAGGATTTGAAAAATGTTCATCATCGCTGCTGGCTTGCACACTAAAATCGGTAAATTTTCCGCTAAGGTTTGTTACCATCATGTGTTTTACTTTAAAGCCCAATTCACTGTGTGTTGGGTCCATGTTCCATGTTACTTTGCTCATTTTTTTAATTTTTATTGATTATTAATTATTATTTATTCGTTGTTAATTCTTAATTTTTAATTGCCAATTATCACAACGACATTGGTACTTCCATAATTAAGAATTCAACATTGGTTTTTGCTTCAATCATTAATTTATCAAAGTTCCAAATGCCGAAGCCATCGCGTTGATTTAGTATTTGATTATTTATACTGAGTTCACCGCTTAAAACAAAAACATATAGTCCATTCTCCTTATCTTTCACTTGGTATTCGGTATTAGTTCCAGCATCGAATTTCCCTAAGTGAAACCAAGCGTTTTGTTGAATCCAAGCGCCTGCATCATCCGGATTGGGCGAAACAATTTGTTGTAATTTATTGTGGCGGTCTTCCTCCTTTAGTGTTATTTGGTCGTAACGTGGTGTGACATTTCTTTTATTCGGGAAGACCCAAATTTGCAAAAATTTCACCGGCTTATCGCGG
>JBAXXZ010000249.1:0-4277 GCA_037127575.1 Bacteroidota bacterium
GCATTGGTGCAAGTGTTTTTGGCCAGCATGATTTTGGGTATTTATTTCTTTGATTATAAATTGGGCAGCAATCCTTTTTTATTAATGAAGGAGCACCCCGACTATAGTCACTTACCATTTGTATTAAAAGCAAAATATGAATCAACAGCACGTGGATTAAATCCATTGTTGATGAATTATTGGATGACCATTCATCCACCCACATTGTTTTTGGGATTTGCCTCTACCTTAATTCCTTTTGCATTTGCCATTGCTGCCTTGTGGAACAAAAAATACACTGCATGGCAAAGTTTGGCCTTGCCTTGGGCATATTTTGGTGTGTTGGTTCTGGGCATCGGTATTTTAATGGGCGGTGCTTGGGCTTATGAGGCCTTGAGTTTTGGTGGCTTCTGGGCCTGGGATCCTGTAGAAAATTCATCTTTGGTGCCTTGGTTGGTTTTGGTTGCTGCAGCGCATACGATGATTATCAATAAAAACAAAGGCGGTTCATTGTTCACCACACACATGTTGGCCATTGGTTCCTTTTTACTTGTTTTATATTCCACCTTCTTAACCCGCAGCGGTGTTTTGGGCAATGCTTCGGTACATGCCTTTACCGATTTGGGTATGACCGGACAATTGGTGGTTTACGTTCTCACTTTTATGTTTATTACGGTGGCTTTGCTTATTCACAACGAATTATTTAAAGTAAGCTACGTGATTTTATCACTTATGATGATTCTGGCGGCCGGCGTGTACGGTTATTCAAAAGTGTTATTGTTGATTTGGTTAGGCGCATCTTTTATTATCACCATTGTTTCTTATCTGCTTTATTTTCCAAAACAAAAGGAGGAAGAAGCTTTGTTTTCGCGTGAATTCTGGATGTTTCTTGGTTCATTGGTTTTAATTTTGTCGAGCTTAATCATTACGTATTTTACTTCTATTCCTGTTATCAATAAATTATTTAATACTGAATATGCGCCACCCAAAGTGCCTGTTTACAACCAATGGGTGATTCCATTTGCCATCATCATGATGTTTTTAATGGCGGCCGCACAATTTTTAAAATACAAAAAAACAAATGCCAAGCAGTTTTTAAAACGCATGTTGTGGCCCATGCTATTGGCTCTGGTTTTCTCGGTGGTTTGTTGTATACCGCTTTATTTTATCAATCAAAATAATTCTGTTTTTTCAACCTGGGATTTAATCAGTTTTGCCCTTTTATTCTTCACGGCATTGTATGCTGTTTTGGGAAATGCCGATTATTGGTTACTGATTCTAAAAGGGAAAATTTCAAAAGGTGGCGCATCCATTGCACACATTGGTTTTGCTCTGGTAATATTAGGGGCCTTGGTATCAACCTCGAAAAAAGTAACGCTTTCAAAAAACACGGGGCAACGCAAGGTGAGCGGTTTGGGCAGCGACTTCGATGATAGTCGCAGTATTTTATTAACCCAAGGCGACACTTTGGCCATGGGTAATTATTTTGTAACCTACACAGGTAAAAGGAAAGATGGTATTGATGTATATTTTAAGGTAGATTATTTCTTAGAAAATGCCGCAAAGAAAAAGGAGTTTATTTTTAGTCTTGAACCACGCGTGCAAGATAATCCCCGTATGGGTCGTGCGCCTGAGCCCGATACAAAACATTATTTAAACCGAGATGTATACACCCATGTTACTTACGCCGATTTAAGTATGGATACGATTAAAAAAGATTTGAAAGCTTTTGGCACCGCCAAGAATTTTATTGGCCATGTTGGCGACACCATATTTGCGAGTAATGCCCTTGTGGTGATTGATTCATTGCGCACCAATATTTCGGAATGGGAATACGAAAAAAATGATTCTTTGTTGGAGGTAACTGCAGTCTTAAAATGTGTGGATGAAAAATCAAATATTTACCGGGCTTATCCAAAATTTTTGATTAAAAAATCGGTAGTGATTCCGATTGAAGCTGTAGTGGAAGAGTTGGGTTTAAAATTGGTGTTTTGGAAAATAAATCCCGTTGAAGGCAATATTGAAATTACCTTGAGTGAGCGCTTGTCGAACCAACGTGATTTTATTGTGATGGAGGCTTATGTGTTTCCTTACATTAATGTGCTTTGGCTGGGATGCTTGATTATGGGCTTTGGTAGCTTTATCGCCATAAGGGAAAGAATGCGTATCTTGAAACTAAAATCTTGATTGGTTTTACCATGAAGCTTCAAAAACTTGAATTTGTAATTGTTGGATGCGGTAATTTAGCCTGGCATTTGGCAAAAAAAATTTCAAAGTATAGTAATTTTCAACTAAAGGTGTATAATCACCAAGACAATGCGAAATTGCAAAGTTTTAAGGATAAATTTAATTGCGAAACATTTAGCAGTCTTAAATCAGTTTCCAAAACAGCCGATTTTTATTTTATTTGTGTAAACGATAAAGCCATACCTGATGTGGTAAAAAAAATGCAGGTTTCAAAAGTTAAAGGTTTGGTGATGCATTGTTCAGGTAGCCAGCCTTTAAGTTTGTTGGGTGCAAAAAGTAAAAACACAGCTGTATTTTACCCTTTACAAACTTTTACCAAGGAAGATAAAATTCATTGGTCGGAAGTTCCAATCATTCTAGAAGCCGCCAATGCTGCTGTTTTGGAAAGATTAAAGTCAATGGTGAAATTGTTTAGCGACAAAATGGTGGTGTTAACATATGAAGAGCGATTGCAGTTGCATTTGGCTGCAGTATTTGCGAACAATTTTGTAAATGCCATGTTTGTAGAGGCTTATCAGTTATTGCCAAAATTAAATGCAGAACAGGAAGACTTATTGTTTCCCTTGATGAAACAAACGGTGATGAAATTAGAAAAGGTAAATCCTTTAAATGCACAAACAGGTCCGGCCAAAAGAAAAGACCAAGTGGTGATGGGTAAACACCTTGAATTAATTAAAAATCAAGTGAAGTTGAAGCGGGTGTATCAGAACATGAGTGAATTAATAATGTTGCAACAAAAAAAAATACATGATTAGTTTTAAGGAACGCTTATCTAAAATTACCACTATTTTATTTGATGTTGACGGGGTGTTAACTGATGGCAAGGTATTGATAATGGAAAGTGGAGAGATGGTGAGGAACATGAACTCGAAGGATGGTTATGCTTTACATTTGGCAGTGAGCAAGGGATATCGCATCGCTGTAATTAGCGGCGGCAATAATGTAGCGGTTAAAAATGCTTTAGAGCGCACCGGTATTCAGGATGTATTTATTAAGGAACACGATAAATTATCACGCTATGAAGCTTATAAAGTAATGCACGGCATAAAAGATGAAGAGATGGTTTTTGTGGGTGATGATTTGCCGGATCATGAAATTATGAGTAAAGTGGGTTTGGCTGTTTGTCCGAATGACGCAGCCATGGAAATAAAATTAATCAGCCATTATGTTTCGCCAAAAAATGGCGGAGAAGGTTGTATACGTGATATCATCGAGCAAATTTTAAAAGTTCAGGGTAATTGGGAAATTGTAAAATGGTAATATGCTGAACCGTTTGTTACACCATAAAATCGTTGCCTTTGCAAAGCTCATCAGGATTGAGAATCTGCTGATGATGGTTTTAACCTTGTGGTTGTTGCGAAGTTTTGTGTTGCAAAAACTATTCTTGCCCAACAATATTAGTTTTAGTGCAAACACCAATTTGTACATTTTATTAATCACAAGTGTGGTATTAATTGCTGCCGCGGGCTATATGATCAATGATTATTTTGACGTAAAGACCGATTCAATCAATCACCCCGAAACTGTGGTGTTAGACAAAATTATCAAGCGCCGTTGGGCCATCATTTTGCATTTAAGTTTTACCACGGCGGGCATTTTATTAGGGGTTTTTGTGGCCCTAAAAATAGGTTATTTGCGTTTATCGCTTTTTCATTTCATTTCCGCCTTTTTGTTGTGGTTTTATAGCACACGTTTAAAAATGAAATTATTGATTGGCAACATCGTGGTTTCACTCTTAACAGCATCGGTGGCTTTTATTCCATTGGTATTTGAAATAGGAATTTTGCAAAAACAACAACCTCAATTTATTTTTGAACATGCTCAATTAATTTTGTCGGCTTTAAAAATCACGGTTATTTTTTCCTTGTTTGCATTTATTACCAGCATGGCTCGGGAAATCATTAAAGACATAGAAGATTTTAATGGTGATAAAGCCAGCGGAGGAGCCACCATGCCCATTGTTTGGGGCATTAGAACGAGTAAATTCAATGCCTTCTTCCTTTTAATTATCACTGCATTGCTCTTGAGTTTTGCATTATACAACACCATTC
>JBAXXZ010000250.1:0-4266 GCA_037127575.1 Bacteroidota bacterium
TGGGTACGACAAACCGATTGGGCGTAAGAATTAACGCTAAAAAAAATAGATAACACTAAAATCGTAAAAAAATTTGCTTTCATGTTTGTGTGATTTGTGGTTAATAAATTAATACTCAATTATTCTTGCGCTTGATAATCTTAAAGCAAAACTAATTGCACAAAGCAAAAACTGTTATACGCGACGTGTATAATCTGTGCTTTTATGTGAAATTAAAATTACCGGCACTTCAATTAAACATGTTCAATTTATTACAAATAAGGTCTTTCTGTTTTTTTTAGTAAGAATTGTTTTTACATTGTGATATCAAAAACTATTAATATGATTGGAACAAAAATTAGAAAAGCCCGCGTTGCGCATTATTTAAGCCAAGAAAATTTAGTAGAAGTCCTAGGTATTACCCAAGCATCCTTATCAAGGATAGAATCAGACTTGCAGGTACCTGGATTAAATTTACTCCATCAAATTAGCATTCAGTTGAAATTAGATTTTAACGAGCTTACCCGCGATTTGGTGAATACCCGCAAACGCAGCAAATTAAATTAAATTACCATTTGTCGGTTTTGGATTGATCGAATGAAACGTTCATTTGACTAAATTTGTCGTGCATATATGGATAGCATTACCAACAAAGTAGCAAGCAGCGGCATCATGAGCATTGACCCGGAATCGTTTTACACGCCGGGCGAACGCATTATTTTTGATATTAAACCACACTTGTTCCAAGAGTTAATTTTAAAGGAAAAAGAATTCAGAGCCTTTATCAAGGAAAATAATTGGTCCTTATACCAAGATAAAATTGTTGGTTTGATTTGCAGCGCCGATGCCATTGTGCCCACATGGGCCTATATGTTGATTAGCTTGGCCTTAGAGCCTTTTGCGAAAAAAGTTTTTTTTGCCAATGCCGAAGAACTCGAACTTTTACTTTTTAGTGAAAAACTAAAGGAAATCAACCCACTCGATTATAAAGATGCCAGGGTGGTGATTAAAGGATGCGGTGATATTTTTGTGCCTATTAATGTGTACGTTGAATTGGGTCGGCTATTAAAACCACACGTCAAAAGCCTCATGTACGGCGAACCTTGTAGCACGGTGCCATTATATAAAGCAAGCAATAAGGAAAAAGACAGAGAATAAATTATTATTAATAAATGGTTTCGAAGCGGTAGCCCAATGCCGTAAAATGCGCCAAAAACAAAGGCAAAGCATATTTTAAATTTTTTTCTGCTTTAATGTTATCATGAAATAAAACAATGCTCCCCTCACGTGTATTTTTAATTACATTTTTTAGAACCACTTCTTTTCTAATTTTTTCGTAATCATAACTGATCACATCCCAAAACACCACTTTATAGCCTTCTTCAATTAGCTTTTTGTGTTGACTAAGTTTTAATTGGCCGTAGGGTGGGCGAAATATTTTGTTTGAAAGTAATTCTTCACAGGCATGCACTTCGCGGAGGTAATCCTTAATATTGGTTTTAAACCCTTTGCTATGATGCATGGTGTGATTGGCAACAACATGACCTTCATTCACAATTCTTTGAAAAATGTGTTTGTTTTTTACAATATTCGCGCCCACACAAAAAAATGTTGCTTTGGCACTTACCTTTTCCAACTCTTCCAACACCCATTCGGTGAGCCCTTCAATAGGGCCATCATCAAAACTTAAGTAGATGGTCTTCTCCGTTCTGTTATAATGCCAAATAGCCTTTGGATATAACATTTTTAATACCGCTTTGGGTTGTATGAGCAGTAAATTCTTCATACACTAAAAAATCTTTAATCTTTTATCGGTTCTTGGCTCGAAGGATTGATGTCTTCAGGTGTTAGCACCGTTTGTAATTTCGACATAAATTCTTTGTACAATGCATCTTGTTTGTATTGTTGTGCCAGTCCGGTTAATCGTTTCAACAATTCTTTCGATTGATTAATTTCACGGCCATAAGCATATTTACGTTTTGGAATTTGCGCCTCATAAATACGAAGGTCGCCCTCAAAAATTGAAAACAATTTTTTAGACAAGGCATTCGCTTTTTCAAATTCTTTTAACTCGTAATAGCTGATGCAGAGTGAGAAAATGGTGGCATCAAAAGGAATATTTTCGTCCGGCATTTTTTCCAAACACAAATCCAATACTTTTTTGGCTTTGTCTTTTTTGCCTTCGTTAATTAAGGCGCTAGCCAAAATTCCCATTTGCATGCGTAAGTTGCCGGTCATGCGAACTGAGTTTTCATCGAGGTTAACGCCTTTTTTATCTTGGCCGCCCCAATGAAATTTATTCATGATGTTATCGTACATCGCTTCTGTATTTACGCGACCACCAATTGCCTCTTCGGCTTGCGTTTGTTTAATTGGCACAAAACGGTAAGCCAAACCTTCGAGTTGAAAATATTGGCGCAAGCCCAAGTATGCTTCATCGCCTGTGGTAACCGCAAAATAAATCGGACGTTCCCAATTGTTGTGTGCAATTAAATCCAACACCAAATAATCGGCTTTTAGAATGTAATTTCTTCCGCCTAAATCCCAAGATATGCGTTTCACCAAACGATTGGTATCTTTCACATCAATCACTTTGTTTTTCATCACCTGCATGCTATCCACATCCACATAAAAACTTTTGGCCGGTAAAATGTCAATTAAATCGCCGCCATTGTCGTACTTGGTGCTAGGGTCATCACTGCACGCCGCTTTCACGGCATCCTTTAATAACATTGGACCTGCGTTTTGACTATTAATCACAACATAAGACATTTTTTCAGCTTCGAGTTTATCCATTGGTATGGTAAATGGCACAGGTTTACTTTCGTAAGCAGCACGACGCATTTGTTTGATGTACCAATCGGTATTTAATAAACTTAAGTTTACAACGCGCACATCAGGTCGAACACCTTCCACTTCTTGGGCGTACCATAAAGGGAATGTATCATTATCGCCATTGGTAAAAATAATGGCATTGGGTGCGCAACTTTGTAAATAATCGATGGCGCAATCGCGTGATAAAGTTCTTAATGAACGGTCGTGGTCGTTCCAGTTTTCCGACAGCATAATGCCCGGCACTACCAAACAAATGGCAGTTGCAGCAATGGCGGTGGCTGCAGAAGAAGATTTTTTACTCAGTAAATCAAAAAGGTAAAGCACCCCAAAACCAATCCAAATGGCAAAAGCGTAAAAGCTGCCCGTGTAGGCGTAATCACGTTCGCGGGGTTGATACGGCTGTTGGTTCAAATAAATCACAATGGCCATTCCGGTTAAAAAGAAAAAGCACAATACCACCCATGCATCGGGTTTGCTGCGTTTAAAGTGGAAGAACATACCCAATAAGCCCAAAATAAAAGGCAAGGCGTAATAACGGTTACTGGCAAAATTATTTTTGTCGCGGTATATTGGATTGGTGGTGTCATAATCCAAACGCGCATTGTCGTAGGCCTTGATGCCGGTAATCCAGTTGCCTTCCATGTTATTGCCGGTGGTGCCTTGGATGTCGTTTTGACGGCCTACAAAGTTCCAATAAAAATAACGGAGGTACATGTAGTTTACTTGGTAAGCAATAAAATAAGTCATGTTCGCTCCAAAGGTTGGAATCTCTTCGGTTTCAGTTTCACCGTTGCGATTTTCAACTACTTTGTTGCGGTGGTGTTCGGCAACGTTACCCCAATAACGGTAACCGGTAATGTGATGCTGTTGGCTGCTCCACATGCGCGGAAAAATAGTACTATATTCTTTTTCGTATTTAGGAATGGAGTTTTTTCTTGCGTCAATGATTTTATAATTGTGATTTACTTCGTCTTTTGCATAAATAGGATCTCCGCTGCCAAATTCGCTGCGCGGAAGGGTTGGTGCATTGTAATACTGACCGTATAATACAGGCCAATCGCCATATTGCTCACGCAATAAATACGATAACATGTTGGGTGCATTTTCGGGATCGTTTTCATCCATTGGTGTATTGGCCGATGAACGAATCACCAAAATAAAGAAGGTAGAATAACCAATTAATAAGGTGGCGAAGCTTAAAAACACAGCATTTAATACAATGGTTTTGTTTTTAAAATGGTGGATGGCATACAAAATACCGCCCATCATGATTAAGCGTGTAAACATGCCTGCACCGCTAGGAGATGCAATAACGGCTAAAACCGAAAGTGCAATGGCGGTATAAAAACCAATTTTATAATGCTTTTCATTTTTGTTGATGGTGTAAATGATAAAGGCCGTTAATGAAAGTATTAAAAGGATGAAGAACAAAATGGTACCGGTGCTATAGCC
>JBAXXZ010000251.1:0-4244 GCA_037127575.1 Bacteroidota bacterium
CAAAAATTTCACTCAAACCCCGTTATTTTTTTATAACGGGGTTTTTTGTTTTCAAATAATTGGTTTTACTTATCTTTAAAAAAAATATGGAGAAGATGATTTTCAAACTGCAATTGTGAACTGAATTGTTTATGGGGTGAAATTAAATGTTTCGATTTACTTTCAATCCTCAAAAAAATGCAATGAAGAAATTTCCCATCATTCTTCCACACAAAAATTAAAAGCCAACTAAACAACAATCATTTATGTTCCGACCAAATATCCTTTTCTGCTGCCTCTTCTTATTGTCGTTGGCTGCCAATAGTCAAGATTCGATCGTATCCATTCAATTAAAAGAAGGCAAACTTGAAGGAAGTTTGTGCATCGCTGATAGAAACCACAAAACACCGGTGGTACTTATTATTGCCGGATCGGGTCCAACCGATCGCAACGGTAATCAATACGACATGGAAAACAATTCATTGCAATTATTGGCGAGAACTTTAAAAGAAAATGGCATTTCGAGTTTACGCTTCGATAAACGCGGTGTTGGCGAAAGTAAAGAAGCTTTAAAGTCGGAACGTGGTTTAACTTTCGACACTTATGTAAATGACGCCAAGGATTGGATCAAATTTTTGAATAAAACAGGCTCATTTAGCAAAATTATTGTGGCCGGCCATAGTGAAGGCGCACTGATAGGATTATTGGCATCTGAAAAAAATAAAAATGTTTCGGCTTATATTTCTATTGCAGGCGCCGGCAGAGCGGCCGACGACATTATTAAGGAACAGTTTTCGAAAGTACCGGAAGATGTCAAAAACATTATCTTTCCTTTGATTGATCGACTCAAAAAAGGCGATAGCATTGCCAATGTGCCACCTACCCTTTACATGCTTTTCAGACCCAGCGTGCAAGGTTATATGACCTCTTGGTTTAAGTACAATCCGAGCGAAGAATTAAAAAAATTAAACATTCCAATTTTAATTTTACAAGGTGATAAAGACATTCAAGTAAAAACGATTGATGCTGAACTACTTTCAAAGGCCAATAAACTTGCGCATGTTAGCATTATTACCAACATGAATCATGTATTAAAATTTTGTGATACAGATGAAAAAGAAAAACAATTGGAAATTTACGCCGATCCTAAATTGCCTTTACACCCTGATTTGGTGAAAGCATTGAACATGTTTATGTTGGATTTTAAGCAATAAAATAATTTGAGAAGCTTTCAATTAATAAATGAAATTGCTTATTTTTAGTTAAGATTTACAATCAGAACTTACATTACAGAATGAAAACATTAAGTACATCTATTATCTTCTTATTCATTATTTCGGTCTTCATCTTTGTTTCATGCAAGGAAAAACTTGATATGCCGCAATCTACCACCGTTGGCGTGAAAAACCCGGGTATATTCACTGCAAAGGCTTACGGCTCCATCTTTGGCAGAAGTATCACAGCAAAAGGCTTTTGTTGGGACACTTTAAATAATCCCGATTTAGAAAAAAATGTGATTAATGTGGGTGAAGGTTCACAAAGTTATTCTTGCGAAATAACAGGCTTAACACCCGGAAAAACCTATTATTTAAGAGCTTTTGCAACCAACTCAATTGGCACAAGCCTAGGCACCGTTACTTCATTTACAACAATTGTATCGCCCCAAGTGATTACCAATTTACCAAGTGCACTGACTTATAGCACAGGCACAGCAGGTGGATATGCAGCCAGCTCTGCCTCAATGATGTTAATGGATGCAGGCATTTGTTACGGCACAGGGCATAATCCTGACATTAATGGAACAAAAAAATCTACCGGCACTTCTTCCAACTTTTATACCACACTAAATAATTTAAGCGAAAACACCCTTTATTATGTAAGGGCTTATGGCACTTATAATTTTGGAACTGTATACGGACAAGAACAAAATTTTAAAACAGCATCGGCCCCGGTGGTATATTCTGTTTCTGGTTCAGTAACTGACAATGAAGGTAACTCATACAATACCGTAACCATTGGCAATCAAACATGGATGGCTGAAAATTTAGTTGTGTCAAAATATTACAGTGGGGTTTCTATCCCATTGGTTGGCGGTGGATTTGGCACTTGGAGCAATACTTCATTCGGTGCAAGATGTAATTATGCCGACAATACAGCTTACACAAGCACCTATGGTTACATGTATAACTTTAGAGCCATACTCGACCCACAAGGACTTGCCCCTGCAGGCTGGCATATTCCTAGTGCTGCTGAATGGCAAATACTCATTGATAAGTTAGGCGGTAACGCTTCTGCAATGCAACATTTTATGCATAATCACAGCACTTGGTCATTGGCCTATTGCGCCCCTACAAACTACAGTGCCATGTCGCTTTTACCGGCAGGCTGCAGAGGCTCGGGAGGTGGTGATTTAGACATGAACACCAATGCCTATTATTGGACCAGTGATTACAGTGGTTCGTATGCCACCTACTTAAAATTTGGGTATACTTGCGGCATTAGCACAATGAGTGGTAGTTTTAATGTGGGATGTTATATACGATGTGTAAAAGATTAAACTGAAAAAAAAAAGCATGAGAACAAAACGCTTCATTTTATTAGTGCCGTTCATCATGCTTTTTCATGCTAGGTCTCTTGCGCAACTCAATCCTGAAAAAATACATGCAGTAGTCGACAGTTTAAGCCGTCAGTTAAACCGTTTTTATGTGTTTAAGAATGAAGCCGAAAAAATGAGCGCCTTCGTTCAAAGCCAATTATTGCATAAGGCTTACGACAGCATTACAAATCCTCAGTTATTTGCCAAAGCACTCACCAAAGATGTTAAAAGTGTTTTTAGGGATGAGCATTTTCATGTAGATTACGACACTGTAACTGCCTATGAAGTTTCGGGCGAAATTGAAGATATACCGGCCTTTGTAGAAAAAAAACTCAACCAAGAACGCGAAAAAAAATTCGGTTTTAAAAGCGTCGAAATTTTAAACAACAATATTGGTTTTATTGAAATCAGTTATTTTTCGCGTTTAAACCAATATTCAAAAGCGGCAGCCGACTCTGCATTTTTAAAGGTGAGCAATTGCAAGGCTTTAATCATCGATTTGCGTTATGGTTCGGGCGGTTCACCCGAAATGGCCAATTACATCATCTCGCATTTCTTTGCAAAAAAAACGCACGTAAACGATATTTATTTAAGAAAAGAAAATACAACCATTAAGTACTTCACCAGTCCTGATCCTTCCTTTGCAAAATTTTACAACATGCCACTTTATGTGTTAAGCAACCACACTACTTTTTCGGCTGCTGAAGCGCTCACCTACCAATTAAAAAGTTTTAAACGTGCAAAAATAATTGGCGAAAAAACACGGGGCGGTGCCCATGTGGTCAGTTTCCAACCACTTGGTAATGGTTTTGTTGCCGATATTCCATTTGGCAAAGCCATTAGTCCGGTTACCAAATCAAATTGGGAAGGTCAGGGCATTGCGCCGGATGTTGATTGTGAAGCCAAGGATGCATTAGATCTGGCTATATTAACCATTGAAACCAAAAAAACAAATCCAAAAGCGGTTGTGAATACAGTACAGAAGAAGTAAACGCTTTAATACCACTTCACCCCCATTTTCTTAGGCAATAAAATCAGGATTCCATTCTAAATAAAAAATCACTCCTTCACAAACTTACCACTATATGTATTTTGCCTTGTTATAATTTTATAATAGTACAAATCTGAAGGCAACAACTTTACATCAATGGCAGCCATGCTTTGGTAATTTTTTTCTTCTAAAAGTACTTGCCCAAGCTGGTTGTAAATAATTAAGTTAATATCACTCTCAAAAGGCATATCAACATAAAGCAGTTCCTTTGCAGGATTGGGATAACATTTCACTAAATTATTTCTTAATTGCCCATTATCAAAAATACCAACCGAATTATAATTACCATTTGAATCGAGTTTCAAAATAAAATTTTGTGATATATGTTGTGCAAACATGCTTATACTATCGTAACGGGTGCCTGTAATAATGCAACCACCATCGGGTGTAAAAGCTATGCTGCGTCCATAATAATTCATTTCGCCGCCGTATTCTTTGGTCCAAATAATATTACCCAATGTATCGCTTTTGTTTACAAACAATTTGGATTTTTGCTCAACAAAATAGGGGAAAAATGGAGGAGGTAAGATTGGATATGGACGCCCAAAACCAACAGAGCCAACTGTTAGAAAATAAGGTAATTTTGTTGCAATATTGGATGACCAACCATCTTCATAT
>JBAXXZ010000252.1:0-4238 GCA_037127575.1 Bacteroidota bacterium
AAGCTTCATTGAAGTAGTCGCATAATTTATCGAGTCGTGAACGCCAAATTAAAGCAGGAAAAGTGTCGAATATTTTTAAATACAATTCTTTGGCCGTTGTAATTTCGACCTGCTTTTTTTTTAAGTCTGCATTTTCTTTTTCAAGCAAATCAATTTTTGCTTTCAACGCCTCTAATGAATCGTGCATTTTACTTTTTTAATTCGTATTCTAAACTACAAACTATTCGTAAAAAAGTTCTGAATGATTCGTTATTTCACCAAATATAATAAAAATACATACTCACGAACAAATTATAAATACAAATGTTAAATATATTATTTTTCAGGTTAAACAAAACCATGAAAAAAGACCGTTTTAGGGTTATTTGGGCTAAATATGCACATTTCAAAAATTTCAAGCCTTGGCGACAAATATGGGTCTCGAAGGCTTGGTTTTTGCAAAAATTTGCCCACTTCAACGCAAGATTTATTAATTCGAGCATTACAGCGTTTATGTTTAATGGCTTTACTTGATTATGAGGTATAAGTTGGGTTTTCGTTTCGTGGGAAGGATTGCCTTTAAGGCAGGTTATTTCTTAAATTATTTTGGAAAATCTCATCATGTTTCATTTTGTTTTCCATTAAGATTGAAGCTCTTTAATGCGATTGATTAACGTCAAGGAAAATTAAACTTGTAACAAACCCTGATTATGTATTTATTGATTGTGTTTTTATCTTCATTGTGAATTGTAAAAAGAAACAGGTAAATGCTTGTTTATTTTTAACGCTTGTATGCTAATATTCAAGCAGCAAGCAAACAATTTTTTTTAGCTTTACATTTTTAAACACATAAATACAAATTGAAATGATGAACACAAAAAAGATGATTGGCTTATTTGCCATAGCAGTATGCAGCTTGTTAAACTTCAATGCCTCAGCGCAATTAAAAGTTCCAGCACCAAGTCCGGCACAAACAGTAAAACAAAGTTTTGGATTGGGTGAAGTTAGCGTTGAATATTCTCGCCCTTCGGTGAAAGGACGTGTTATTTTTGGCGATGTGGTGCCTTTCGGAAAAACATGGCGTACCGGTGCGAATGCTTCTACTAAAATTACTTTTACTGATGATGTAAAATTGGAAGGGCGTGATGTAAAGGCTGGTACTTATGCAATGTATTCAATGCCAAACAAAGATGCTTGGGATATTATGTTGTACAAGGATTTAAGTTTAGGCGGCAATGTGGCGGATTATAAAATAGAAAATGAAGTAATACGACTAAAAGTAAAGCCAAGTATTTTAAGTAATAAAATAGAATCATTTACAATTAACTTTTCTGATTTAACGCCTACTTCTTTAGCCATTGAATTATTGTGGGAAAACACACGAATAGCAATTTCAGTGAGCACTGAGATTGATGCTAAAATCATGAAAAACATCGAAACCAATGTAATCAATGATAGTCGCCCTTATTTTCAAGCCGCTTCTTATTATTTTGAAAACAACAAAGATTTAAAACAAGCTTTAACTTGGGCTAGCAAGGCTGCAGAACAAAATCCAAAAGCCTATTGGATGATGTTGCTTAAATCAAAAATTGAATACAAGTTGAATGATAAGGTGGCAGGAAGAGCCAGTGCAGAAAAAACAATTGAGTTGGCCACGGCTGATAAAAATGATGATTATACCATCATGGCTAAAAAATTGATTGAATCAAACAAATAATTTGTGTTTTAAAATGTACCCGGGATGTTTTGTTTACGCAATCATTCCGGGTTTTTTATGCTTAAATATGTATTGTTAATTGCGTGATTTAGAGGGGTTGCCTTTACAGATTATTTACTTAGTGAATATAGATAGTTGACGAATTTTTTGTAAAAAGAGCGACAATAACATAACCGTTAGGCAGCCAATTACATTAAGCCATAAAAAGGAAATTATATCAGCTAAGTAAATGCTGATAACAAAAAGTTCGGTGATGAGGGCCGCATAAAATACCGCATTGCCTTGCACTTTTTTCAAATAAAAGGCCACTAAAAAAATACCTAAAATGGTGCCGTAAAAAAGCGAACCTAAAACATTAACGGCTTCTATTAAACTTCCCAATTTACTGGCAAACATGGCGGTGGCAATGCAAAAAACACCCCAAGCAAAGGTAATCCAACGCGAGGCTTTGAAGTAGTGTAAATCACTTTTGTCTTTTACCCATAGTCTTTTATACAAATCTACCACTGTGGTTGATGCCAATGAATTTAGCGCTGCGGCGATGCTACCCCATGCAGCTAAAAATATCATGGCAATTAATAAACCTATTAAACCTTTTGGCAAATGGTGTACTACGAAGTATAGAAATATATAATTGGTATCATTAGTGTCAGCACTTGTATTGGTTTTTTTCATCAAAACAAGGGCTTTGGTACGGATTAATTTTGACTGTTTTTCATGTTCCAACAAAGCGTTTTGATTTTGTTCTATTTTTAAATTATTCGCCTGATGTATGGCTTCAACTAATTGTTTGCTGTGTAACTGTTTAAGTTGATTCACCGAATCTTGACTATGTTGCAGTTGTAACAGGTCTTTTTGATAGGGTCCCGCCATTACGTTATCAATTTGTGTTTGGTTAAAAAAGATGGGTGATTGATAAAATAAATAAAATACAAATACCAAACTGCCTACCAATAAAATTAGAAACTGCATGGGCACTTTTACAAAACCGTTCATTAATAAACTGATTCTACTTTCGCGGCTATCTTTGGCTGTAAGGTACCGACCCACTTGCGATTGATCGGTTCCAAAATACGACAATGCCAAAAAAAATCCGCCAATTAATCCACTCCAAATATTGTATTTGTCTTTCCACCAATGCGAATCTTGTATATCGATTTTTGTTTCAATCACCTTGAGTTTGCCCATTTTTCCGGCTACATGAAGGGCATCGCTGAAACTTACATCAGTGGGTAACAAATGCACCACCATGTATCCTGCTAAAAACATACCGATAAATACAATGCCCAACTGCTGCACTTGTGTATATGTTACAGCTCTGGTGCCGCCCATCACTGTATATACAATTAGAAATCCGCCCATGACTAAATTGGTGTAATAGATGTTCCAACCCAAAAGGGAGGATAAGATGATGGAGGGTGCGTAAATACTGATGCCTGTTGATAAGGCCCTTTGGGTTAGAAATAATAAGGAAGCCAATGCCCTTGTTTTTACGTTAAACCGTTGTTCGAGAAACTCATAGGCGGTGATGACATTTAATTTTTGATAAATGGGAATAAATGTAACACACAACACCACCATGGCCAATGGTAAGCCAAAATAGTATTGCACAAATCGCATACCGTCGGTATATGCCTGGCCCGGTGCTGATAAAAACGTGATGGCGCTGGCTTGTGTGCCCATGATTGACAATAGGATCAAAAACCACGGCATTGAATTGCTACTTTTAAAATAGCCTTGTAAGCTTTTTTCATGCTTGCTTTTGTAGATGCCATAAGCAATTACAGATAACAGCGTTAAGATTAACACAAACCAATCGATGTAACTCATGAAAATTGTTTTGTGAAATGGTGAAAGAAAAGAATGAGAAGAAACAAAAACAAAACAAGTAAGCCATAGGCCAATAACCAATTACCCTTTTTTTTGTTTTTTTTGTCTTCCATGTTATTGGTTCTTTGGCAAGGCTAAGAGGTTGCTAAAAAGACGGTAAGCCCCCGGAACACCGGCCGGTAGCTGTCGGAAAAAAACCAAACCACTGTAAACAAAATTACCTTTGCCATATTTTCCGATAATTAAACTGCCTTCAGATGCTTTTTCTTTGGGGTCGTTCATTGAAAAAATTGTCTCGTAATTTTTATCAATGTCGTTTGCAAAATAAATACCACGCTCTTGTACCCACGCGCTAAAATCTTTTGTTGTAATTTCATTCGGAAAATGCATCACACTATGTTTTGGATTAATAAACCGCACTTCTGCATCATCGTCGGTGACCCTATCGCGCGAAATGGTAAAAGGGTAGGGCCCTACTTTGGTGCCTATTGGCCCAATACGGTTATTGGTATTGTATTGAACAATTAAGTTGCCGCCATTTTGAATGTAGGCCATCAATTTGTTGTAATGAATTTGTAATCGTTCATTGGTGTTGTATGCGCGAATTCCGGTAACAATGGCCTGGTATTTTGATAAATCATCTTTACTTAACATGTCATCACTTAAAGTTGTGAGGCTATAACCAATTTGTGCAAGGCAGCTCGGAATGTCG
>JBAXXZ010000253.1:0-4234 GCA_037127575.1 Bacteroidota bacterium
TTACAAATGTTTGCAATATCTGCACCGCTAAAGCCCGGCGTTTGTTTGGCCAAAAATTCAACATCAACACTATCATCAATCTTAATTTTTTTCAAATGAACTTGAAATATTTCTTTACGTTCATTTAAATCCGGCATATCAACATAAATCTGTCTATCAAAGCGTCCGGCGCGCATCAAGGCCCTGTCTAATATATCGGCTCTGTTGGTGGCTGCTAAAATGATAACACCGCTGTTGGTGCCAAAACCGTCCATTTCCGTAAGAAGTTGATTTAATGTATTTTCTCTTTCATCGTTAGAGCCGGCCGAAATACTTTTTCCGCGGGCACGGCCAATGGCATCAATTTCATCAATAAAAATGATGCATGGTGCTTTTTCTTTCGCTTGGCGGAATAAATCCCTCACGCGTGATGCACCTACACCCACAAACATTTCCACAAAATCAGAACCACTTAATGAGAAAAAAGGCACTTTGGCTTCTCCTGCAACGGCTTTAGCCAACAAGGTTTTGCCGGTACCCGGAGGCCCAACCAATAAAGCGCCTTTCGGAATCTTTGCACCCAAATCGGTGTACTTTTTAGAGTTTTTTAAGAAGTCAACAATTTCCATCACTTCCATTTTGGCGCCGTCTAAACCGGCCACATCATTAAATGTGATGTTTACATGCGAGTCTTTATCAAACAAAGTGGCTTTCGATTTACCAATATTGAAAATCTGTCCGGGCCCACCTGAACCGCCACCGCCGCCCATGCGACGCATCATAAAAATCCAAATCACAATCATGATTACAAATGGCAATATCCACGGTAATTGTTCACTCATCCAATTGCTTTCTTCAATGCTTCTGGCTGAAATTTGTTTTTCTTTCGGTATGCCTGCCTCGTTTTGTACTTTTTCCATGCTGGCCAAAAAATAATCAATGGATGGAATTGTAACAAAAAACTTAGGGCCGGTGTATGCTTTATCTGCAAAATAAGCTTTGCCTGTTTTTGGATTTTTATATCGGTCTAAAGAAGCGGCACTATCAGCATTTACGTATATACGGGCAATTGTTTTGTTCACAATTACCACATCATTTACATCGCCTTTTACCAACATGTCCTGATAAAATTTACTCAGAGGCACTTCAACCAGTTTAGAATTAAAATCGTTTCCGTAAAACACGAAAAACAACAACACGACAATCACCACGCCGTAAATCCAATAAAAATTGTTTCCACTCGAATTGTTTTTGCCTCCACCCAAAGGTGAATTTTGTCGCCCGAATTTTTCTTTCATGCGCTCAAATTGTTTCTTCCTTTCTTCTTCCGTAGGCGATTGTTTGCTTTCGTTGCTAGTATTCTGTGCCGGTTCTTTTTTTTCTTCTTCGTTCATTACGTTTGTTTCGATCAAAATTCGTTAATCTTTTATGTGGGTTATTTCTGCATCACCCCAAAGCCCTTCAATATTGTAATATTCACGCATATCTTTTAAAAATACATGGGCCACTATGTTGATGTAATCCAATAAAATCCACTCGCCGTTTTGTTGGCCTTCGCTATGGAATAATTTGTCTTTGGTTAGTTTATCAACTGTTTCCTCAATGCTGTCGGCAATTGAGTTAACGTGGATGTTACTGTCGGCATCACATATTACAAAATAATCCGTAACACGATGTTCCAAATCGCTCAGATTTAATATACAAATATTTTTTGCTTTGCGTTCCTTCATGCCCTCAACAATGGCGTCTAATAAACCCAATGTTTGTTCTTCGCTGGCGTGTTTTTTAGGACGTTTAGTAGTTAAAGGTTTTTTCTTTTTCTCAGAGTTGGCAATTAAATTCGCAGCACGTATTTCACGTTCTTTTTCAGTAATCACTTTTTTGACAACCTTGCCGGTTTTTTTTGCTGATTTTTTTACCACAGCTTTTTTTACTTTTTTTGCTGCGGATTTAAGAACTGGTTTTTTTGACATATAATATTTTTATTGCTTCGCTTAACTTTATTTTATTAGGTTTACACTAAGCAACAAATTTAGACTTATTTGCCGTAATGGAAACAAAAATTGTCGGTAAAAAACGCATTTTTTTACCTGAAGTAGATAGCACCAATTCTTATGCCATCAAGCTGTTAAAGAACGTTAAGCTTGAGGAAGGTACACTTGTGTTTACCGATTATCAAACACAGGGAAGAGGGCAAAGGGGAATGGTCTGGAATGCTGAGCCGGCAAGTAATTTGATCTTTTCATTCATCCTAAAACCAAGCTTTTTATCACCCGAAAATTATTATTATTTGTATAAGATAGCCGCATTGGCTTGTTATGACACATTGGCTAAAATAATTGATACTAGCCAATTTGACATTAAAATAAAATGGCCAAATGACATATTGGTAAATCAACAAAAAATTGGCGGCATCTTAATCGAAAACAGCTTTTCTGAAAATAAGCTGCAATGGTCGATTGTTGGCGTTGGCATAAATGTAAATCAAAAGATGGCAGCAAGCGGATTCAATGCTGTTTCAATGATTGATTTAAATGGCCTTGAAGCAGATAGAAATTTAATCATGGATTCGTTTTGTGAAATTTTTGAAGCCTATTACACGCAACTAATGCATGCTGATTTCGAAAAAATGGATGCCTTGTATTTTTCGCACTTACTGGGCACTAACGAATGGTGTAAAGTGCTTTACAAGGGCAAAGAAATGCGCATTAAAGTGGCCCGCATTCACAGCAATGGCTTAATGGTAATGGTGAATGAACAAGCGCAAGAATTTGAAATTGATGTAAAAGACATCACCTGGTTTTTATAACATTCAACGCCTTTAGAGCCTCTTCAATGTTTTTGTAGTCAAATTGAAAACCGGCATCAATTAATTTTTCACTCGAAATTTTTAAACCCCTGGTCAAGGCCAAATGCCGCTCTCCTAAAAAAAGTTTCAACATGAATTCAGGTACCTGGGGTAAAAAAAATGGGCGATTTAGTGATTTGGCCAGGGTTTTGCTGAATTCTAAATTGGTAACAATATTTGGCGCTACCGCATTAAATGTGCCACTTAAGTGCGTGGTTTCAACTGCGTAAAGAAATAATTTGGATAAATCATCAATGTGAATCCATGGAAAATATTGTTTGCCACTACCCAATGACGCGCCAAATCCATATTTAAAGGGTAGCACCATTTTTGGTAGCGCACCACCTTCATTTGATAATACAATGCCAAGGCGAAAAATTGTACTTTTTTTTGTAAGCAATTCAAATGGTATATAGGCTGATTCCCATCTTGCACAAGTTTCGGCCATAAAATCACTTCCTGCAACTGATGATTCTGAATACACCATTTCGCTTGCTTCTGAGCCATAATAACCAACGGCACTTGCGCCAATAAAGTGCTTTAATTGAATTTTGTTTTTTTCAACGGTCTCTACTAATAGTCGGGTTGATTCAACGCGTGAATCAATGATTTCTTTTTTGTAATCATTCGTCCATGCTTTATCTACAATGCCTGCACCGGCTAAATTAATCAGTACATCAATGTTTTCAAAGGCTTTTATATCAATTGAATTTTTTTCCCAATTCCATTCATAAACTTTTACGCCGGGTATTTGCTGGGCATTTCGGCTTAGCCAAACAACTTGGTGCTTGTTTTTTAAGAATAATTGCGTGATGGCCCTACCCAATAATCCACTTCCGCCACTAATTAATATCTTTGCCATAGAACAATAACAAATCTATCTTTAATTAGTTTACATGGTATACAACATTCATCTTTTTATTTGCACAAACCAGCGCAGTGATTCCAAAAAATTAAGTTGCGGCGAAAGTCATGGCTTAGAGCTGGTGACCGAATTCAAAAAACAAATCAAAGATTTAAAAGTGAATTTAAAAATAAGGGCCAACCGAAGTGGTTGTTTGGGCATTTGCGATTTTGGCCCCACAGTGGCCATTTATCCTGAAGGTACTTTTTACGTTGGTGTAAAAAAAGAGGATGTAAAAGAAATCATTGAATCACACATCATTCATAAAACAAAAGTTCAACGCTTATTGCTGAAGAATGGCTGAACTACCTGATATCAATAACAGTTTGCAACAAGAAGATTTATTTCTTGTTTTTAAAAATCAATTGCAAAAGGATTTTGAATCTTGTGGTTTATCTGTTGATTTTATTTTCCAATTACCGCATTTTTTCTTGGATTTAAGGCATTGCATAGAAGTAGAATTAAAACGCATCGAAAAACAATCGGGTAGCGCACTTTATAAC
>JBAXXZ010000254.1:0-4211 GCA_037127575.1 Bacteroidota bacterium
AATCGACACACGTGAAAAAAGGAAAAAAGACTTTCACTTGGCAAAATACACACACTCACTTTTTCAAGGATGGTTCATCACACAAACCCTCGGCTTTTGGTCGATTTTAAGGTTGTTTTTACAAGTATTTAAACCTTCAAGTACGCCTGCTGCTGCCTCATCTTTTAAACAAATGGACAAGTTTTCGAAACTTAGCATCGAGAATTTTAATGAAAAGTACAGAGAAAACAATCTTCAAATTGGTTTTACCGTGACTGAAATGACCGATCGTGTTGAAGCCTTATTAAAAAGCATTGGTTTAGTTGATCATTTTGCGCCCCTCATTTATGTTGTGGGACATGGATCAAGTAGTGTAAACAACACGCATTATTCTGCTTACGACTGCGGTGCTTGTTCGGGCAGACCCGGTTCGGTAAATGCAAGGGTGTTGTCGTTTATGGCCAATCACAATCAAGTGCGTGCCATGTTAAATGAGCGCGGACTTCACCTACCTGAAAGTACACAATTTGTGGGCGGCCTGCACGACACAACACGTGATGAGATTGCCTTTTTTGATGAAGACCAATTAAGTGAGAAGAACCAAAATCTACATAAAAAAAATCTCAACACCTTTCACCAGGCATTAGATTTAAATGCAAAAGAAAGGTCCAGACGATTGGCTTCGATTGATACCGGATTGAGTCCTAAAAAAATACACCAACAAATTCTCACCCGTTCGGTGTCGTTGTTTGAGCCAAGACCTGAATTAAACCATGCCACCAATGCCATGTGTATAGTAGGAAGCAGAGAATTGTCGAAAGATTTATTTTTGGATCGTCGTTCATTTTTAAATTCATACAATTATAAAATAGATCCAAACGGCGACATTTTAGTAAATATCATGAAACCATTGGGTCCGGTTTGTGGCGGTATCAATTTAGAATATTATTTTTCGAGGGTTGATAACCATAAATTAGGTGCAGGTAGCAAATTACCACATAATGTGATGGGATTAATTGGCGTTGCCAATGGGGTTGACGGCGATTTACGACCGGGCTTACCGAGCCAAATGATTGAGGTACATGATCCTTTGCGATTAATGATTGTGGTTGAACACTTCCCTGAAATAGTTTTAAAAACTGTGCAAAGTGTTGACAGCATGTATGAATGGTTTAAAAATGAATGGGTGCATTTGGTAGCCATTCACCCTGAAAACCATAACATTTATTATTTTAAAGATGGCCGTTTTAGCATCTATGAACCCATCACGGCATCTATCCCTTCTACTGCAAAAATTGCATCTATCATTGAATCAACAGACGATAATATTTCCGTACAAATTTTAGAACACAAGGCATGAGAACCGAATTATTATTACATATTTTTATTCTAATTCCATTGTTGGGTTTATTGATCAGTTTATTGATACCAAGAACCAACGAAAGATTAATTTCAAGAATAGCCTATATCAGTGTTGGTACCAATTTACTGGGATTAATTATTTACACCGTTTATTGGGTCATGCAAGGACATCCTTCTGTTAATTTGCGTGACATCGTATTGTACAAATCAGGCGACTATGAATTTTATTTGGATTTTTGTTTTGATAAAATATCAGCCGTATACATGATTGTGGGTTCGATGCTTACATTTTTGGTAACCGTATACAGTAAGGCATACTTGCATAGAGAAAGCGGATTCAAGCGCTTCTTCAATACATTGCAATTGTTTTATTTGGGTTATAATGTGATTATTTTTTCGGGCAATCTCGAAACCTTGTTTATTGGTTGGGAAGTTTTGGGTGTATGCTCATTCTTATTAATTGCCTTTTACCGCGACCGTTATTTACCAGTAAAAAATGCTTTAAAAGTGTTTACGGTTTACCGCATTGGTGATGTGGGTTTAATTTTGGCCATGTGGGCATCGCACCATTTGTGGCACGAGAACATCACATTTATGCAACTCAACAATTCGGAGTTGGTGCATGAGCAGTTACAATTTCACAGTTTAAATGGTGTTTTTATTTCATTGATGCTTTTGCTGGCCGCTGCAGCAAAGTCGGCTCAGTTACCTTTTTCTTCTTGGGTACCTCGGGCCATGGAAGGACCAACCCCATCGAGCGCCATCTTTTACGGATCATTGTCGGTGCATTTGGGCGTATTTTTAATGCTACGCACTTTTCCGTTTTGGGAAAATCAGGTTTCAGTTCGAATTGTGATTGGCATATTGGGACTAAGCACAAGTATTATCACCAGTTTAATTGCAAGGGTGCAATCATCTGTGAAAAGTCAAATTGCGTATGCTTCAGTGGCACAAATAGGCATCATTTTTATTGAATTAGCGCTTGGCTTCGATAATTTAGCGCTTATCCATTTTGCCGGAAATGCCTTTTTGCGCACTTACCAGCTACTGATATCACCTTCGGTGGTAAGTTATTTAATTCGCGAGCAATTTTACAATTTCAGTCCAAGTGTTCACACATTCGAAAAATCGTGGCCGAAAAAACTAGAGCACTCGGTCTATATTTTAAGTTTGAAAGAATGGAACCTTGATAATTTTATGGCAAATATTATTTGGAATCCAATGAAAAACATTGGTAGAAAGCTCAATTTTTTTACGATCAAAAGCTTGTATTTGTTCTTCATTCCAACTTACATTATTGGTTTGTTTTGTTTATACACAAAAGCAGATATTCCTGAAAACATCAACAAGTATTTACCGGCAATTTTTTCGGCAATTGGATTAATGATGGTGTTAAAATCTTTTTCTGAACGTAAAAGTGTTTTTATGACATGGACCTTAATTCTCATGAACCATTTTTGGGTGGCATTGGCCGTTTCGTTCAATGAAAACTTTAAGTATGAACAAATACATCTTTACCTAAGCGGTATTGTTGTGGCTGGGTTCATTGGCTTTGCCTGTTTAAGAAGAATCAGTGCATTTGAAGACAATATTGATTTACGGCAATTTCATGGGCATGTATATGAACACCCAAAAATTACTTTCGTTTTCCTTTTAGCTTGTTTGGGATTAACCGGATTTCCAATATCCCCTACTTTTATTGGCGAGGATTTAATTTTTAGTCACATCCATCAAAACCAATACATGTTGGCATTATTTACTTCTTTAAGTTTTGTTGTAGACGGATTGGCTTTAATTAGAATTTTTGCCAGACTATTTTTAGGGCCGCACCGTAAAACTTATCATGAAACACCATTCAGATCATCGTAAAATGAAAAACAGAAAAAAACTCATCCATTTTTTATCGTTTGCCTTGGTGAATATTTTTTTAATTAACACCTGTGTACAAACCTTCGTGAGTGAAGTAAACCTTCGCAATAATAAAATTTCGCAGCATCAAACAGCGAAAAAGGCCGATACTGCTGTGGTGGAAGAAGACAATGAAAATGAAGACAAACCAGATGTTATACAACTTGGCGATATTACTTTTTTTCTGCAAACATTTTTAATTGCTGATCACCACTACTCCTTTCAACAAAATTATAAGTGCTTACACGCATTTATGAAAACCGCTTCACCCCTGTTTTTGAAAAACAGAATCATTAGAATTTGAAAAAGCCATTCACTATTCTAAAATCGATTCAGTTAATTATTATCAAAAACAAAAAAAATAAAATTTAATAAAAATGATTACTAAAAAAAATGTGCCTGCGGATGGCTTCGCAGGTTTAAAAGAGAATTTTTCAAAAGATGCTTTATCAGGCTTTCTGGTCTTTTTACTGGCATTACCTTTAAGTTTGGGAATTGCCAAAGCTTCTGATTTTCCTGCCATCTTTGGCATTGTTACAGCCATTATCGGCGGGATAATAGTGAGCTTTTTTGCAGGCTCAAAACTCACAATCAAAGGTCCTGCGGCAGGCTTAATTGTGATTGCCAGTGGTGCAGTAACTGTTTTTGGTGGGAGTGAAATTGGGTGGAAGTTGGCCTTGGGTGCCGTTGTATTTGCCGGATTTATCCAAATAATTTTTGGTGTTTTAAAACTAGGAAGTTTTGCCGATTTTTTTCCAAACGCAGCCATTCACGGGATGTTGGCCGCCATTGGTATCATTATCATGTCGAAACAAATACACTCCTTGTTAGGGATTGATCCAAAAGTATTGAAGGGAAAAGAACCACTTGAGCTACTTGCCATGATTCCAAATAGTTTGATGCATGAGAACGCCCATTTGACTGAAATTGGATTGGCCTGTTTAGCCATCTTAGTTATTTTG
>JBAXXZ010000255.1:0-4193 GCA_037127575.1 Bacteroidota bacterium
CAGCATTCCTACTACTTATCAAAAAAATATTGGAAACACCGCTGCCACCCAAGGTGTATTTCAGGTAGATTATACAAATCCAATCAGTGAAACAAAAAAGTTTGAAGCCGGCATCAAAGCCTTTTATAAAGAATCCACAAGCATTAATAGCACATCGCGTGCAAGCTCTGTAAACGATGTTTATAGGGCTGATAGCATTATGAGTAACCATTATTTTATTCGCGACATGGTGAATGCGGCTTATGTGAATTACAACGACAAAACCATTTGGAATATTTCTTACCAAGCAGGTTTAAGGTTCGAACATTCGTATTATAAAGGCACACTCATCGATAAAAATCAAAGTTTTTCATACAACTATCCTACACATCCTGAAGACCTTTTAAAATCGCTATTCCCTGGAATTTATTTATCAAAGAAATTGAGTAACGGTAGCGAATGGCAATTAAATTTTAGCAGAAAAATTCAACGCCCTAATTTCTTTCAAATGATGCCGGTTGTGATGTTTGCCGACAAACAAAATTACCGTATTGGAAATCCGCAGCTTAAACCTGAATTCAAAAACATTGGTGAAATAAATTATAACAAAACCTTTACTAAAGGCAGTTACCTTGGTTCAGGATATGTTCGCTACGAAGAACAACCAATCACAGATGTGGCTTATCCTTCATTGGGTGACCCTACAGTTTTGGTGAATACTACGGTAAACGGCCGAAATAGCTGGCGTTATGGCGTCGAGCATACCTTTAAATATACCTGGTTCAAAAATTTAGATGCCACCATAAACCTCAACGCGTTTTACATTTACATGAAGGGTTTTGCCGATCCTTCTCAACCTGAAATTACGGCCAAAGGTTATGCCGGCAATATTAAAGGAAATATGTCTTACCGCTTTCCTAAACAATTGACATTGCAAATTAACGGGAATTACGAAACCCCTAAAATTTTATTGCTTGGATCAACCATCCCGGTTTATTCGATTGATGTGTCAATTAATAAAATGATCGGTACAAAATGGATATTGAACGCCACCCTGAGTGATGCTTTCAATTCACGCAGAATGGGTACCCATTACGATACTCCTTTCTATGTGCAGGATTTGTCTCGCCGCCGCGAAACACGTTATGTGCGCGTAAATATTACTTATATTTTTGGTAAAATGGATGCCTCTATTTTTAAACGCGCAAAACAAAACCGCAACAATACAAATGATCAAGGCAATCAAGACGGACTTGATTTTGGTAGATAAAATGAACAAAATAAATATTGAAGGAATAAAATTGTATGCATACCACGGCTGTTTAAAAGAAGAAGCAGCTATTGGCGGAAATTATATTGTGGATGTAAATATGATGACCGATTTTTCGGAGGCTGCTGAAACTGATGATTTGGATAAAACCATCGACTACTGTGCCATTTATGAAATTTGTAAAGTTGAAATGGCCATTCGTAGCAAACTCATCGAACAGGTTGGTCAACGCATCTTTATGCACATTAAAAAAGATTTTCCGCAAGTTGTAAAACTGCAAGTTAAATTAACAAAACTGGTGCCGCCTATCAATGGCAATGTAGAGCGTGTAAGCATAGAAATAGGGGATTAAAATAAGAAAACATGGAATTTGATAACACGTCACGCACAGAACTTTCCGAATTGGGAGAATTTGGATTAATCCAACACCTTAGCCAATACGTAGAAATAAATCAAGAATCAACCTTAAAGGGTATTGGTGATGATGCCGCTGTATTGGATTACGGCAACCTAAAAACCGTTATCAGCACCGACATGTTGGTGGAAGGGGTGCATTTTGATTTAAGCTATATGCCACTAAAACATTTGGGTTATAAAAGTGTGGTGGTGAATCTGAGTGATATTTTTGCAATGAACGCACAACCGCGACAAATCCTCGTTTCCATCGCACTTTCAAGTAGATTTAGTTTAGAGGCTGCAGAGGAATTGTACGCAGGTATATTGTTGGCTTGTAATAAATACAATATTGATTTGGTTGGCGGCGATACCACTTCAAGTTTAAGTGGTTTGGTGATAAGTATCACGGCATTGGGTACCGCCAACGAATCTGATTTGGTTTACCGCAGCGGTGCCAAAGAAGGAAATTTGTTATGTGTCAGTGGTGATTTAGGCGGCGCTTATATGGGGCTGCAATTGCTTGAACGCGAAAAAGCTGTGTACAAAGAAAACCCTAAATTACAACCTGACTTGGAGGGTAAAGACTATATCTTACAACGTCAATTGCGACCTGAAGCCAGACAAGACATTGTAGATTTATTAAAGAATATACAAGTTACACCCACCGCTATGATTGATATTAGCGACGGTTTATCTTCCGAAATATTGCACATCTGTACCCAATCAAACGTAGGCATTGAATTGTATGAAGAGAAAATTCCAATCGATCCTTTGACTTACGATACGGCCCGTGAATTTAATTTAGACCCAACACTTTGCGCACTTAGCGGTGGAGAAGATTATGAACTTCTGTTCACGGTTGACTTGAAAGATTATGATAAAATTAAAAACTCACTCGATATTTCAATTATTGGTCACGTAACCAATGTTTCAAAAGGAAAATTAATGGTGTCTAAATCCGGTACCGTACACGAAATTACAGCACAAGGCTGGAATGCTTTATTGAAGAAATAATTTTTGATATTGAATTGTAGGCGCTTTGCGGAGATGAATGAAACGGCTATTTACTCTTTTCAATTTCGAAACCAAAATCCATAATTAATGGCAATGGATCAATCCGCATGCCTTGCTCAAATTCGAAATGATACTTCCCAGCCAATGGGAACCGTACATTTTTTTTAATTGGCACTTTAAAATCAAATATATCACCGGCACCACTGCCCAACCATTCGCCTTTTTGATTGGCCAAAATTACTTCCATGGTGTCGTTGGTAATTTTTCCGTCTGGATAAACAGTTTTTACAAATAAAAAAATATTGTTGTAAGGATAAGAATCTGCATGCCGAACCATCAGAGAAACATTGTTTAATGTTTGCGTATCGTTTATTTCTAAATCAAATACAGCTTTCTCTTTAACCGGCCATTCATTGTCGGTAAAAGTATAGTACTTGCTAAACACAACCTGTTTGCCACAAGATAATAAAAGTGCAAACATGGCCAAAAAGCAAATAAACTTAAGGCTTTTAATTGGTGTCACTCTTTGCTTCATCGTTGTTTGGTTTATTGTGATTGGCTTGATTTCCTCTGTTTTGTGGCCTCGGTTTAGAACCTTGGTTGTTTGGTTTTGGACCTCTGTTTTGTTGAGGCGGTTTATTGCCTTGTGTTTTATTTTGCTGAGGCTTGGCTTTGCTTGCTTGTTTTGGTTTTTGCGCTTGCCCTTCTTTGTTTCTGTTGTTTCTGTTTTTGTTTTGATTATTGGGGCGCGATTTATTGCCTTTACGATCAAAACGGGTTAAGCTTTCCTGCCCAACAGTGTTTTCAAAACTTGGTTCAATAGCAATTACTTTTTGATCAACACGAATCGATGGGATTAATTCACTCGGCGCTTCTCCTTTAGCATTGTCTTCCATAATGCTCTTCACCGATTCAACACTTAATGGAATAAAAACACCCGGTTCATGCTTGTAACTAAACCACATCATTTTTTTAAAGATGTCGGTTTTTTGCAAATAGGCATCACCTTTTTTGGTTAAGAGTTTTTTGCCGTCCATGTCAGGAAACACCTTTAATGCATCCAAATAACTGTCGAGTTCATAATTTAAACAGCATTTTAATTTGCCGCATTGACCGGCTAATTTTAAAGGATTCAAAGATAACTGTTGATATCTTGCTGCACTGGTGGCAACTGTTCTGAAGTCGGTTAACCAGGTACTGCAGCACAATTCACGGCCGCAGGAGCCAATGCCGCCTAAACGCGAGGCTTCCTGACGGGCACCAATCTGGCGCATTTCAATTCTCACTTTAAATTCTTCGGCCAATACTTTTATCAATTCCCTAAAATCAACACGTGCATCTGCGGTGTAATAAAAAATGGCTTTTGATTTGTCACCTTGGTATTCAACATCACTGAGTTTCATCTCCAAGCCCAATTTTAATGCAATTGTTCGGGCTCGGTACATGCTGTCAACTTCAAGCGATTGTGCTTCTCTCCATTTATCAATATCCGATTGTTTGGCTTTACGTTATACTTTTTTTATTTCTTCGTTAT
>JBAXXZ010000256.1:0-4173 GCA_037127575.1 Bacteroidota bacterium
CAGAAAAAAGTATTGGGGAGATAATTTATGCCGGCGGAAAACAAATTGGTGGCGCATTAGAATTAGAAGTGGTGAAAGAGGTTTCCCAAAGCTACCTTACGCAATTATGGAATAATGACACTTTTAAAAACAAAAGCGGTGAGAAGAAAGTTTCTTTTGTTCATGCCGTAAGTCGCTACTTTACTTATATTTTATTTTCAATTGCCATTTTATCAGCTGCATATTGGTCGATGCATAACCCAAATAAAACTTGGAATGCCGTAACGGCCATCTTAATTGTGGCTTGTCCTTGCGCTCTGCTTTTATCAGCCACTTTTACCAATGGAAACATGTTAGGTATACTGCAAAAGGCAAAATTATATATTAAAAATGCCAATGCACTTGAAAATTTGTCAGAAGCCGACACGATTGTATTTGATAAAACAGGGACCATTAGTTTGCAAGGTGAATCGAGTGTGGTGTTTTCGGGTAGCGTTCTTAATGCGTATCAAACACAAATTATTCGAACATTGGCCAATCAATCAAATCATCCATTGAGTAAGGCCATTGTTTCAAATTTACCTTTTCAAAAAAACTTGCACGTTAAAAATTATTCCGAAATAAAAGGCCAAGGCTCAAGCGCACTCATTAACGCCGAACATGCCAAGTTGGGTTCAGCAGGATTTGTGAGTGGTGTTCAAAGTCAGCATCAGGGCGACGGCAGCAAAGTTTACATTTCAATTAATGATGAGATTTTAGGTTGTTACGTGATTAAAACCAAATACCGAGATGAGTTGGAAAAATTAATTCCTGCACTTAAACAAAAGTACCAATTGGCTGTAATTTCAGGTGATAACGACTCTGAAGCCAGTAAGTTAAAAAGCATTTTTGGTGAAGATGTGGTGTTAAAGTTTAATCAGCATCCACAGGACAAGCTCAACTTTATTGAATCACTGCAAAACAAAGGCCATAAGGTAGTAATGATTGGCGACGGCTTAAATGACGCCGGTGCGTTGCAACAAAGTAATGCTGGGATTGCCATATCAGACGACATTAATAATTTTTCTCCCGGTTGCGATGCCATTTTAGATGGTAAATCTTTTGGGCAACTAAAACTAATTTTAGACTATTGTAGCAAAGAAAAACACATCATTTACGGCAGTTTTATGATCTCTATACTTTATAATATTGTGGGATTGTATTTTGCTGTGCAAGGCGAGTTGTCGCCAGTAATAGCCGCCATCCTTATGCCTGTGAGCTCAGCATCCATCATGTTATATACTACAGGCATGAGCGCATTTTTTTCAAGAAAATTAAAATTGGAAAACTTCATTCATTAGTTTGTGGTCTTCATTTTGAATTTGATTTCATACTTAAGCCCCATTTTAATTTTACCTAGGGTTTAGTTTAAATTCGTATCCTTTAAGGTTTCTTAACTAAACTTAGTTTTTTCAGAAAAGCCATTTCCTTTATTGAAATTGCACCCCATAGGCCTTCACATGATATAAATCATGCATAGGCTTAACTAAACTCAATATCGGATAACTTAGTCCGAATTGATTAATTGATATCTTTGCCAAAACAATACCTAATTAACATTTATGGAAAATCCCAAATTACACTCCTTTCACATTCCTGTAATGGGATTAGCCTTTACGATTGATACTCCCGTGAAAGTTGCCCGCTATGGTATTAATTCAGTGATTTCGATTATTGAAGACCATTTAGTAGAAAAAATGCGCCGAGTAATTTGCGAAAATGAAAACATTGCCTACGCCGAAATTAGCGAGAATGAACCCGATGCACGTGCAAGAAGAATTACAGCCTATCTTAACTTATTAGAATCGGTTATTGATAATCAAATCGTAAGAATTAGAGGGCAAAACTTCGATACTGATCGTGAAATCAATGCTTACTTTGAAATGTTGCATAACGACCACGAATTAAAAGTGCTCTACAAAAAACTAAAAACATGCAAACCTGAAGACAAAAATGCGATAGAACTGGAACTTAAGTCCCAAATTTTTCCGGGCACAATTGATGTTAACATCATGACCAAATTGGACAAAACCAATTATGACGAAAACAACCAAGAATTGCCTCCAGAATATTGTGATGCCCTTGCTGCATTAAGAGGCTACGCGAAAAGCAATTTAAAAAGTTCAATTATTTTTTCGGCGGGCATGAACCCCCGTTTGTTTAGTTATTGCGAACAATTTGACGATTTTTTTCCTGACGCGAATGGTTTGATTAAAAAAGAAATAGTCCTAAAAGTAAGCGACTATCGATCGGCTTTAATTCAAGGTAAGTACATGGCAAAAAAAGGTTTGTGGGTTTCTGAATTTAGAATAGAATCAGGTATTAATTGCGGCGGTCATGCCTTTGTTTCGAACGGCATGTTATTAGGGCCAATACTTGAAGAATTTAAAAACAAGCGTGATGACCTGTTACAAGAAATGTATAAGGATTGTCAAGCAGCTTTACTAAATAAACAACGCAAAACATTTATTAACCGCCCTTCATTAAAAATAACAGCGCAAGGCGGCATTGGTACTGCATTTGAAAATGATTTTTTACTTCAACACTATAATTTGGATGCCACCGGTTGGGGTAGTCCTTTTTTACTTGTACCAGAAGCAACCAATGTTGACCACGAAACATTGCAAAAATTAGCACATGCCAAACAGGAAGATTATTTTGTTAGCAATGCCTCGCCTCTAGGAGTACCGTTCAATAATTTTAGAAGAAGCAGTTCAGAAGAACAACGTAAAAACAGAATTGACAAAAACAGATCTGGAAGTCCTTGTTACAAAAAATTCTTGGTATCGAATAAAGAATTTACAGAAAAAGCAATTTGTACTGCGTCGCGCGAATACCAAAGATTAAAAATAAAAGAACTTGAAAATGCAATCAGTGACAAAAATATTTTAAAGGCAAAAATTGAGCAAGTAGAAGAAAAAGATTGTTTGTGCGAAGGCTTAGGTGCATCCGCATTATTGTTAAACAATGCAGAATTATCGCATAAACTAAAAGCAGTAACGATTTGTCCCGGCCCCAATTTAGCCTACTTTTCAGGCACTTTTTCATTAAAACAAATGGTTGACCATATTTATGGCCGCTTGAACATTTTAAACAATTTAAACAGACCGAATCTTTTTATCAATGAACTTCAATTATACATTGATTACTTAAAAAAAGATATAGAAAGGAATATAACAGAGCTCAACGGCAAAAAAATTGAGCATTTTCAGAACTTCAAAAAGAATTTAAACGACGGCATTGCATATTATGAGAATTTGTTTCAAAATGTAAAAGACACTGGCTTTTTAAGGAGTAACATGCCGGTATTGGATCATTTGAAAGACTCATTAAACAGAATGTTAATCCCGCTAACACCCCAAACAGTTTAGATTGATATGAATATTGACTCTGCCATTAAGATCAATTATTCGCAAAAAATAATTGAATTAAAAAAACAAAAGAATGCGGTGATTTTGGCGCATTATTATCAGCGCCCCGAAATTCAAGACATTGCAGATTTTGTAGGCGATAGTCTTGCTTTAGCCAAAAATGCTGCTGCCACGAGTGCCGATATTATAGTTTTTGCAGGTGTTCATTTTATGGCAGAGACTGCCATAATTTTAAATCCTTCCAAAAAAGTGCTAATTCCGGATTTAAACGCCGGCTGTTCATTGGCTGATTCCTGCGCACCTGAGGACTTTCGGCAATTTCGATTAAATCATCCCAACCATGTTGCCATCACCTATATTAATTGCTCGGCCGAAGTAAAAGCACAAAGCGATATTATTTGTACCTCTTCAAACGCTAAACAAATTGTTGAATCAATCGATAAAAATCAACCAATATTATTTGCACCAGATAAAAACTTGGGTAAGTATTTGATGAAAGAAACAGGCAGAAAAATGGTGTTGTGGGAAGGTGCATGTTTGGTACATGAAGCTTTCTCTTTTCATAAGGTACTTCAATTATGCGCTGAACATCCCAATGCTAAAATTGTAGTACATCCTGAATCTGAAAGCCAAATATTAGACATTGCCCATTTTATTGGTTCAACTGCCGCCATCATCCAATACATTAAAAAAAGTGAAGCCCAAAGTTTTATTGTTGGTACAGAGGCTGGTATTTTGCACCAATTAAAACGTGTGTGTGTAGATAAGGAAATCATTCCAATGC
>JBAXXZ010000257.1:0-4163 GCA_037127575.1 Bacteroidota bacterium
GGAGACTGGAGACTGGAGACTAAAAACTAGAGACTGGGAAAACCACATTTAACCACGGTTATATTTGGAGGATAGGTAGTATATATGATAGTAATACACCCTTTATAGCTTAATAATTGGGGAGATAAGGGGGCTGCTTGTAGTAATAGCTCCAGTTATCAACTTTATATAATATAAATGCATTTATATCATTGATAAAATCGTTTCTGATTTTTACTTAGAATTAATGCGGCATTTTAACATGCTCGGTTTTTTTTTGATCACTCGGTACTTTTTGTTCTGATTTTTTTTGCTGTTTAGATTCTGAATTACTCTCTGCTCTTCTTGCCGTGTTGCTTTCGTCTTTTTTACCGCCATTCTTACGTTCTTCTTCTTTGGCTTTGTCATTTTTATTACCATTGTTGTCTTGTGCAGAAATGGCAAACTCATTGAAAATTAAAAACGCCAAGATGAAACTGATTTTTTTCATGGTTGATTTGTATTGTGATATCTAAATTAAACAATTAATCTGATAATAAAAACATTGTCAAATTACTTTAGTTGCCTTAAATACATCTGTACTGTGTTTTCCAAACCCAAGTATAATGCGTCACTAATGAGGGCATGTCCAATCGATACCTCAAGCAACTGTGGAATGTTTTCTTTAAAATATTTTAAATTTTGAAAACTTAAATCGTGTCCTGCATTAATACCTAAACCCAAATCAAAGGCCTGTTTGGCAGCGCGCACAAAAGGAGCAATTGCTTGTTGTTTGTTTGAATCGAATTGTGCGGCATAAGATTCAGTATAAAGTTCAATTCTATCGGTGCCAATTTCTGCGGCCCCGGTAATCATGGTTTCATCTGCATCAACAAATATTGAAGTACGGATGCCTTTTGATTTAAATAATTGAATGTGTTCGACTAAAAAATCTTTATGATGCAAAGTGTTCCAGCCATGGTTGCTTGTCAATTGATTTTGAGCATCCGGCACCAGTGTTACCTGATGGGGTTTTATTTCAATTACTAAATCCACAAACTTTTTTTCAAAAGGATTTCCTTCAATGTTGAATTCGGTTGTAAGGATGCTTTTCGGATTTCTTACATCTTGGTAGGTAATATGGCGTTCATCGGGCCGCGGATGAACCGTGATGCCTTGTGCGCCAAATCGCTCAATATCAGCAGCTACTTTAATCACATCCGGCACATTTCCGCCGCGTGCGTTACGCAGTGTGGCAATCTTATTAATGTTCACGCTTAGTTTCGTCATGGCAGACTCTGAATTAATGTTAGTTTTTCTTAAATTGAAAACAAAACTAATTAAATTACTACTTTTGAAAAATTAAATGTTAGCAGGCGACTTAATAACAGATGAAATTCCACCCTTAAAGATGACCGATACGGTGGAAATGGCTTTGGATTGGATGGAACAATTCAAGGTGTCGCATTTGGCTGTGGTGAACAACAGGGAATTGGTGGGTTTGGTTTCTGAAACCGAACTTCTCGACTATGAACATCCTGAGGAACAAATATCTGCCAGTAAGCTTCATATTTTAAAGCCTGCCATCCATTATTATCAGCACACATATGATTTACTGCGCTTAATGAGCAGTTTAAATTTGAGTTTAATCCCTGTTATTGATGAAAAGGAACAATACAAGGGTTGCATCACATTACAAGGAATGGTGCAAAACTTAAGTACAATGGCTTCAGTGCAAAATCCGGGCGGTGTAATTGTTTTGGAGATGAACCAACATGATTATTCGGTTACTCAAATTGGGAATATTATTGAAGGGAATGAAGCCAAAATTTTAAGTCTGCATGTTTCCTCTCAGCCCGATAGCACAAGAATTGAAGTGACCATTAAAGTAAACCGTGAAAATTTAGGGCCTATTATTCAAACTTTTAACCGCTACAATTATTCGGTGAAAGCCATTTTTCAAAACCATGATTTTGATAAAGGGTTGGACGATCGTTTAAGTGAATTTCTTCATTTTCTAAACATTTAATTTTTCAGAACCGCGCGGAAATTGCTTACAATGATTCCTGTGCTTTGTTGAGTTCATCCACAAATTGCTGTGGTGAAAGCGCATCAATGAGTTTAAAATCGCCGATGCGTGTGCGGCATAATTTTGTCAGGTGGGCACCTGAACCCAAGGCCAATCCAAAATCACGCGCTATGCTTCGAATGTACGTGCCTTTGCTGCAAACAATTCTAAAATCAACCAGCGGCATATTAATGCCAGTAATCTCAAATTCTTTGATGTCTATTTCTCTGGCCTTTAATTCCACCTCTTCGCCCTTTCTTGCTAGTTCATAGGCACGTTTACCGTTTACAAAAACGGCACTAAAAATTGGCGGCACTTGTTCCTGTATGCCAATAAAATTTTTGGCCGCTTGCTCAATTTCATTCGCCGTAATGTGTTCAGTTGGAAATGTAAAATCAATCGGTTTTTCAAGATCGAAACAAGGTGTGGTGGCACCAAGAAAAAATGTTCCGGTATATTCCTTTTCTTTACCCATTAATTCGTTTATGGTTTTTGTCTTTTTGCCTGTGCAAACGATTAAGAGTCCGGTTGCAAGTGGGTCTAATGTGCCAGCATGACCAATTTTGGGTTTTATTTTAATATGATCCAACACCAAAGAAGGATGGTGTTTAATGGCGTGTTTAATTTTATTTACTGCCTGAAAGCTGCTCCAGGTATAGGGTTTATCGATGAGTAATAATTCGCCGGTATAAAAGTTGTGATTCAAAACAAATAGATTAAAAAACCTGAGAGGCCACTTTTTTAGTGGCTTCTGATGCGCCCATGGTGTAAAAATGCAAACAAGGCACATTGGCTTTGATTAATTCTCTGCTTTGCTGAATACACCATTTAATGCCTACCTCTTTCACTTGTGCATCGGTTTTACACTTTTCCAATTCTTCGTAAAATGGTTGTGGTATATCGATATGAAACACTTTAGGCAGGGTGGTAATTTGTTTTTTACTGCTTAATATTTTTAAACCCGGTATAATGGGAACCGTTATATCATTGGTGCGGCACAAATTCACAAAATCAAAATATTTTTGGTTGTCATAAAACATTTGGGTCACCACATACTCTGCGCCTGCATCCACCTTGGCCTTTAAATATTTTAAATCGCTAATCATGTTTGGGGCCTCAAAGTGTTTTTCGGGATAACCTGCTATACCAATACAAAAGTTTGTAGGGGCAGCATCTTTCATTTCTTCATCCAAATATTGCCCGGCGTTCATGCCTGAAATTTGTTTCACCAAATCCAATCCAAATGGATGACCGTTTGGTTCAGGCACAAAAGCAGGTTCGGTTTTAATGCTATCGCCACGCAAGGCCAATACATTATCAACGCCTAAAAATTGTAAATCAATTAAAGCATTTTCAGTTTCTTCCTTGGTAAAGCCCCCGCAAATAATATGCGGCACTGCTTCCACATCATATTTGTTCATGATGGCGGCGCATATACCAACCGTTCCCGGGCGTTTGCGAATACTAACTTTTTCAAGGTAACCACCCTCACGTTTTTTATAAATATATTCTTCACGGTGGTAGGTAACGTCCACAAATGCCGGCTTAAATTCCATTAAAGGATCAATGCCATCAAAAATGCTTTGAATACTCTTGCCTTTAAGCGGCGGCAATATTTCGATTGAGAAAAGTGTGCTTTTACTTTTACTTAACTTCTGTGTTAATTTCATAAATGACTAAAATGGTAATAAATTGAATTATCTGTTTACCGCCACAATTTGTTTAATTTCAGGTACAGCGCGGCGAATGGTTTCCTCTATGCCTGCACGCATGGTCATTACGCTCATGTTGCATGTTTTACAAGCCCCCACTAGTTCGAGTTTTAGTATTTGATCCTCTGTAATTTCAACCACCTCCACATTCCCTCCATCGGCCTCCAAATAAGGCCTAATGCTATCCAATGCTGCTTCAACTTTTTGATAAATGGTCTCCATTTTTTTTATTTGGCCAAAGATAGCAGTAAAGCTTCAATTGACAAAAGCTTTAATTCGACTTACAAAATGAATCTGCTAAGTATTTTTTGTTTCGGGCGCCTTGTCGCGCTTTCGTTTCAAGCCCCTTTAGCCTTTGCTATTTTTATAATGCTCCGGTGTTTTTCAGCCTCCTCGCTATTTAAACATTACACAAAGTCTTTAAA
>JBAXXZ010000258.1:0-4161 GCA_037127575.1 Bacteroidota bacterium
AAATAATCATGCGCGAATTTAGAAAATTAATATTTTTATTATCTTGTTATGAAAAATGCATGCTGTTTTTCAATGTTTAATTCCATTTTTATGTATATGAATTTACAGAGTTTGATAAAAAAACACCACATTCTGTGTTTGCTTGTATTTGTTTTAGGGCAAAACTTACAAGGACAAAACACCAGAAAAATAGATTCCTTACAAAAGGAATTGCAAAAACAATTGACAAATTTTAGCACCAAGTCCACCAACTTGGCCGATACTCTGCCCACAAAAACATATTATGCCTTGGCGAAGGAATTGTTGGATTTTGAGCCTGAAAGAGCTGAAACGTATTTATTGGAGGGATTAAAAATCTGTGAACAATTACATTTTACGCGTGGTTTGGCAAGTTTTAACCACGAATTGGGCGTATACGCAATCAACAGCGGTGAATATGAGCGGGCTTTAAAATATTTAAACGAATCCATCATCCATTTTGAAGCCAATGGCGATAAAGTAAACGCCGCAATTAATTATGGCAATATCGCCATTGTATATGACTTAAAAGGAAATCAACCGGAAGCTTTAAAAATACAATTAAAAGCACTCAATTTATTTAAGGAATTAAAAAGAGATGATGGCATCGCATTTTCTTTAAACAACATCGGTATCATTTATGAAATTCAAAAAAAATACGATAAAGCCAAAAATTATTATTTTGAGGCTTTAGCCATACGTAAAAAACAAAATGATGCCAAAGGATTAGGTGATGTGTATGGCAACATCGGTAATTTATACAATTGTTTAAAATTGAACGATGAGGCTTTGCGCTATCATCAGCTTGGCTTAGAAGCCAAACGAAAAGCCGCTGATCCATATGGTATTTCTGATGCCTTACACAACATGGCGAATTTATATGTTATTAAAGGTGAATTGGATAAGGCCTTGAAAATGGAATTGGAAGCCGTTTCCATTAAAGAAAAGCTGGGCAATAACGACATGCTCGAATCAAGTTATTCAAATATTGGATTCATCTTCATTAAAAAGCACCAATTAGAAAAAGCCAAATCTTACCTTCAAAAAGCTTTTGAAATTGCAACACAAGTACCAAGCCACGAATTAAAACAAGATTGTTATTTGAATATGTCGTTGCTCGATAGCGCCATGGGCAATTATCCCGCTGCTTTAAAACATTACAAACTGCATATTCTTTATCGCGATAGCTTGTTGAATGAAGAAAACACCGAAAAAATTCTACAGCAACAAATACAATACGATTACGATTTAAAAGAAGCCAAGTTAAGGGCAGAGCAAGATAAAAAGGATAATATCAATCAAGCTGAAATGGCAGCCCACAAAACCGAAAGAATACTCTACATTATCCTTGCACTTATTTTAATTTTTGCCGTGTTCGTTTTATGGAGCCGCTTAAATTTATCAAGTAAAACAAGATTGCTTTTAGAAGAAAAAAACAAACAGATTCAATTGGCACAGCAATGGGCAGAAGAAGAACGCAGCAAGGCCGAATTAATGCAGGTGCGAAATAAAATCGCAAAAGATTTACATGATGACATTGGTTCATCACTTAGCAGCATCGCCATTTATGGTGAACTGGCGCAAAAAATCATTTCCGAAAAAATGCCTGAGGCAAAAAAGATCTTGAGTAATTTGGAGGAAATTGCCCTCGAAGCCATGGAAAACATGAATGATATCGTGTGGGCCATTAATCCGGTTAACGACAAGTTAGAGGACATTATGTCGCGCGTTAGTTTGCTGGCCGAGCGCTTACACGAAAGTACACAAATAGAAATACATTTTGAAGTACCGGCCGACGTGAAACAATTAAAGCTCAATATGCAGCAACGTAAAAATATTTATCTTATTTTTAAAGAAGCCCTCAATAACATTACCAAATATGCAGGGGCTAAAAATTGTTATATGCGTTTTAAAAATTTGAACGGAAAATTATTAATTAGCATTAAAGATGATGGTATAGGCTTTGATGAATTGCCCGAAAGTTTTGGTGGCAATGGCCTAATGAACATGCGTGCCAGGGTAAAAGAAATTAACGGACAAATTGAAATTATTTCGGCAAAAGGAAAGGGAACAGAAATTAAATTTGAATTTTAGATGACAAACCCACAAAAAATTCGCGTTGCATTATACGAAGATAACCATGCCTTGCGCGAAAGTTTAAGCAGTTTATTTGAATTGTTCCCCGAATTTGAACTCACCGGGGCCTATGCCAATCCTTTAAAAATCATCGAAAACATCAAGGATAGAAAACCCGATGTAATTGTGATGGATATCGATATGCCCGGCATGAACGGCATTGAGGCGGTGACCCTGGTGCACAAGCATTTCCCTGAAATAAAAGTACTCATGCAAACCGTTTTTGATGATGAAGAGAAAATTTTTAATTCAATCTGTGCCGGTGCGGTGGGTTATATACTAAAAAAAACAAAACCACTCGATATTATAGAGGCCATCAAAGATGCCAATGTAGGCGGATCGCCCATGTCGCAGGCCATTGCAACAAAAGTGCTCAAAATGTTCCGACAATATTCTCCTCCTAAAGCCGATGATACAATTAATTTGAGTGACCGCGAAAAGGAAGTACTGCTGGCCCTTACACAAGGAAAAAGTTACAAAATGATTGCAGAAACTTGTGCCATTAGTTTAGATACTGTAAGATTTCATATCAAAAACATTTACGATAAATTACATGTGCATTCAATGACTGAAGCCGTAGCCAAGGCTTTGCGCGAAAAACTTATCTAATTAATGCAAACGTTTAACTTTTAGTTAATTGTTAATCAGCGCAGGTTCTTATTGTATTACTGTTTTAAATCATTGCGGAAATTGCTTCGTGGATAAGGAATTCATCTATCTTTACCGAAAATTTATTTCATGCATATTTATCATCCATTTCAAAAGAAAGATGCAACTAAAGTGAAAGCACAATTACTTTCCAAGCACAAGTTTAACCTAAGCCTTGGTTTAATGCTTTTATCATTTAACTTCTTTGCACAAGACTTACCGATAAAAGTTACAGTACCACCTGTGTGCATCGACCCCAATCAACAATTTAATGTGATCAATTTTGATTCTCCTGATAAAGACCAGTTTACCATTATGTATTCGCATTTCATTTACGCTTCAGTAATACAAGCGGGTGAGTTTGTTCAAGATACCGGCAGCACAGTGTTTAAGGACCAACGCAAAAATGAACCGATTTACAACAGCAACCAATTATTGTTAATCAAAAAACAACGTATCAATGTTTCCGGTCAGGTGGTGTTCGAAGAACAATGGTTACTCGCTACCCGTAAATTAGATTCGGAAGGTGAATACAAAATGTACTTTCAAAAAGGATACAAGCATCCAATGGTGCAAAACCGCACACCAATTACTTTGAGTATTTATAACATTAATCAAATTCAAGGCCTTAGCGGCGATGAAATGGCTGCCTTGGTGAATCTCACCAATAACATGATTCCGCGTGAAGTCGACAACAGTGTGAATGCGCCGGCGCCTGTGCGAGAAAACAGCATTGCAGATGATCTCAAGTCAATGAAAAAACAAATTAAGTCTTTACGCGAAGCAGGCATGATGTTTAGAGGTGATTTACCATCAAACGAAAAAGTACTCACCCGATATACCATGGCACCTGAACGCACTTTTGTAATTACCAAAACCAAAGGCGATGATTGTTTACTTAAATTTTATATTACCGAAGATTATAAAAGTTATGATTTACTCGATTCATCCAGAATCAATGGCGACATTCTCTTAACGTCTATTGCTACCATTTACAATAACCAATCAGAAGCAGTTGGTGTGTTTGCCAACCTTCATTACAAAACAAAAAATGAAAAGGGTGAAGAATTACAACAACAATATTCATTTGCCATGGATCCTGAGTATAAAATTAGCGGATGGATTCACTCGGTGGGAAAAAACAAATTAAATTCAATGTCTGTTGAAGTATGTTGGTACGAAGGGACAAAATTATGGGTGCTAAGCAACAACCGTGAAAAATTTTTTAAATCATACATGCAATTAAATAATTTCGACAAAGGCAAAACTGCCGAAAGTGTGTTTCCATTAACCGAAGAAGACAAAGGTTCCGAAAAATCGAAATTTGCCGCCACCTTCCAACCGCCTGTGCCTTTTAAT
>JBAXXZ010000259.1:0-4139 GCA_037127575.1 Bacteroidota bacterium
GCCGAATATGTTGAACAAAACAAGAGCAACATAAAAAATGTTATGGCTGATTTACAAAAATTAAATCACCTGGGTATCAATTATAATGCTTGTTTGTCTTCAGACAACAAAACATTTATTCATACAGCATTTTTTAAATCAGACGATGACCAAAAACTTTTAAATGAACTTTCTTCTTTTAAAAATTTTCAAGAGCAACTTAAGGCTAGCGGACTTGAAGTGCCTCCAAAGCAAGAACTGCTCACACTAATAGGATTCTCTAATGAGGTTTTTAACTAAAAATATTTCGCATGAAAAACAAAATAGGGACTAAAGAAAAACCATTGGTTTTAAAAACACCACCATTAACAAGTGAGTATACCATGCACGTTGATGAAAAAGACGGCAAAGAGGTTTTGGTTTGTACAGTTGGCAAAACTGTATTACTATACGACATCCGGTGCTTAACTGAGCTTCATGTTATGCTAAAAAAACATGGTGATTGGATGGAGCTTGGCAGTGCTGATGAACAGAAGCCTGCAAAAGAAGGCACAATTGAAGCATGGGGTCGTTCAGAAAAAAATCCGGTAAAAGGATGGTATGGATTAAAGAAAGGACTTCGTGGTCGCTTTGGGATGTATATACCACCTTTAATGGAAAAACTTGGTCTTGCGGAAGTAACACATGAAGCAAGAGGAAATAAAATGAAAGCAAAGTAATTCGAATTGTTTGAATTGGGTTTAAAGCTAATTCAACTGATCTTTGTTTGAGTCCAAAATTCGGGCATCAAACCTTGCCTATTAAAGCGGTTTCTCATTCATTTGGGTGCCGCTTTTCGCTTTATCTTATTGAAGCGATAGAAGAATGCGTTCTGATTCAAATTCAAAATTTGTCCGTTCAAATCCACATGGTTCAAAACAGACGTTTGATGAAGCAAGGTTTGTTGCAGCTTCTGCCTTGGCCTAGTGAGAGTGACGCTGAATTTATCGCCACTCTCGCAGCCCCATAAACAAACCCAAAATGGTTGTTTGATTTCGAAAATCCGGACGTTTATGATATCATAAAACAAAAACAAACCAAGTAAAAGTGCCGCACATCTATAATTTCTTAATTTTGGAACTAAATTCTGTGTGTTTGAGTTGAACACCAGTATAAAGACAAAAAATATTAAAACGAATTAATATGATGTTAATAGAACCTAGAATGCGCGGCTTTATTTGTTTAACGGCACATCCTGAAGGTTGTGCTAAAAATGTGCGCAATCAAATAAATTATGTGCAATCCAAAGGTAAAATTGAAGGACCAAAAAAAGTACTCGTGATTGGGGCTTCCACAGGCTTTGGCTTGGCTTCTCGTATTACAGCTGCATTTGGTTGTGGGGCAGCCACCATCGGCGTGTTTTTCGAAAAACCTTCTGCCGAAAGCAAACCTGCTTCGCCGGGTTGGTATAATTCCGCTGCTTTTGAAACCGAAGCGCATGCCGCCGGACTATACGCCAAAAGCATTAATGGTGATGCTTTTTCAAATGAAATAAAACAAAAAACTCTTGATTTAATAAAACAGGATTTAGGTCAAGTTGATTTGGTGATTTATAGTTTGGCTTCTCCTGTTCGCACCAATCCCAATACAGGCATCACACACAAATCGGTATTAAAACCAATTGGCGGCACCTTCAGCAATAAAACAGTTGATTTTCACTCAGGCATTGTGTCAAATATTTCAATTGAACCATGTAATGAAGAAGACATTCAAAACACAGTGGCCGTAATGGGTGGTGAAGATTGGAGCATGTGGATGGAGCAATTAAAAAAAGAAAATTTATTGTCACCAAATGCACGCACTGTGGCGTATTCGTATATTGGACCTTCTCTTACTGAAGCTGTTTACCGAAAAGGCACTATTGGTCGCGCCAAAGATCATTTAGAAGCAAGTGCATTTAAAATTTCAGATCAACTATCGGATATCGGCGCTAAAGCTTTTGTGTCGGTCAACAAAGCTTTGGTAACTCAAGCCAGTTCTGCTATTCCGGTTATACCATTGTATATTTCATTGTTGTACAAAACCATGAAAGAAGCAGGCATTCACGAAGGTTGTATTGAACAAATGCAACGATTGTTTCACGAAAGATTGTACACTGGCAATGCCATCCCGCTGGATGACAAAGGAAGAATTCGCATTGATGATTGGGAAATGCGCGAGGATGTTCAAGCAAAAGTAGCCGAACTATGGTTGCAAGCAAACAGCGAAACCCTTCCTCAATTGGGCGATTTGGAAGGTTACAAAGCAGACTTCTACAATTTGTTTGGCTTTAATGTGCCCGGCATCAATTATCAAAAAGAAGTGAATGAAATGGTTGAAATACCAGGCCTCGTCTAAAATTATTTTATCATGTTGTCACAAAAGGGTATAAGATTGGTGGGATGGCTTTTAGTCGCCTTTTCATCTTTATGCATACTCTTATTGAGCCTATACAACAAAATGATGCCCGGACCATTAATTGCTTTACTTTCTTTTTTGGCTGCGGTTTCTCTTCCTTTTGGCGCAACACTTAGTCCGCTTTTATCTGAACATCCGAAAAGAAAAAAATACAAACGTATATATTTGTTATTGTCAATTGGGTTTGCAGTTATCGGCGCTTTGTCGAAGTTCTTGCATCTTGCAGGCGCCTCCATCGAACTGATTGTGGCTGTTATTTGGTATTGTTTTGCTTTCGCACCATTGGAATTAAAAGATAAGTATTTAAAATGGTTACCCTTTTCAAAAACAAAAGTTGAAACCATATTATTGAGTGTGATTGATTTTCTTGGCATCAATTTACTTCTTCTTGGCACATTGTTTAAGTTGCTGCACTGGCCTATAGCCAATGTATTAATGAGTCTTGGTGCAATCATTATTTTGATTGGATTGTTTAGTTGGAATCAAAAGTTCAAGAATGAAGTTGTAAGAAGAAAACAATCTGAAGATAAAATCAAAGAGCAATTTAATGAGATACATGATTCCATTAATTATGCAAAACGCATTCAAACTGCCATATTGCCGCCTGATAGATTGGTGAAGGAGTTTTTGCCTGAGTGTTTTATTTTGTATCAGCCAAAAGACATAGTAGCCGGTGATTTTTATTGGCTCGAAACAAGTAAATTTTCTTCCCACGGGCTTGTTTTTTTCGCTGCGGCCGACTGCACAGGTCATGGTGTGCCCGGAGCACTAGTAAGTGTAATTTGTCACAATGCCCTTAATGGCAGTGTTCGTGAACATGGCTTGATAGAGCCCGGAAAAATTCTTGACAAAACCAGAGAAATGGTGATTCAAGCATTCGAACAAAGTGATGAAGATGTGAAAGATGGCATGGATATTTCTTTGTTGGCTTTGAATTTGTCTGAAAACCAAGTGAAGTGGTCAGGTGCAAATAATCCATTGTGGATTGTTAGAAATGGCAGCAAGGAATTAGAAGAAATAAAGCCCGATAAACAACCAATTGGAAAATTTGCACAAGCGAAAGCCTTTACCACGCATCTCGTTCAACTAAGTAAGGGGGATACTATATATATATTTACCGATGGTTTTCAGGACCAATTTGGTGGCGACAAGGAAAAGAAATTTAAAGCTGCACAATTTAAATCGTTTTTATTATCGATTCAAAACCAAAGCCTGCAGCAACAAAAACAATCCATACAACAGTGTTTCGATAATTGGAAAGGTAAACTCGAACAAATAGATGATGTTTGTGTGATTGGTTTAAGGTTGTAATTTTTAATCATTGCCTTATCGATGAATTATTACAACATTTTTTCGGTTGATGTGTGCAACACTGCCGGCGGCACAAATTTATTTTCATCATTGATAAACTGTGCAAACAAGGGAAAATTAAGCCAAGCGATAATGACACAATACCCATTGTAGCCAAATGGGCTTTTAAGCTGTTGGCTACGCGGGTGCCGGCAGTAACAAGGTTATAACTCACAATGCCTGCAGCTTTATAGGCCGCTCGTGCAATAAGTATCCAATGGCATTGCGCAGCGCCGCCGGATAATTGTAATCGTATCTTACAAAAATAAAAGTATCGGCTGCTTCAATTTTAGCCCTGCAATTTTTTGTATGGGCATGCTCTTATTTTTTTTCCTTTTTAAAATATTTTTTAAAAGGCCAAATATGTTTGAGTG
>JBAXXZ010000260.1:0-4137 GCA_037127575.1 Bacteroidota bacterium
CGCTTGGCTATTTTCTTTTCAATACCATCAAATGCTCCACCGCAAATAAATAAAATGTTTTTAGTGTTTACAGCTATCATTTTCGCGTCCGGATGTTTACGACCACCTTGCGGTGGCACATTCACAACAGTGCCTTCCAACAATTTCAACATGGCTTGTTGTACACCTTCACCACTCACATCACGGGTAATTGAAGGATTATCACTCTTTCGTGCTATTTTATCAATCTCATCTATAAACACAATGCCTTTTTCCGCAGCCGCCACATCATAATCTGCAGCTTGTAATAATCGTGTTAAAATACTTTCAACATCTTCACCCACATAACCGGCTTCAGTTAAAACCGTTGCATCTGCAATACAAAAAGGCACATTCAACATGGTGGCGATGGTGCGCGCCAGCAGTGTTTTTCCGGTACCCGTTTCACCCACCAAAATTAAATTCGACTTGTCGATTTCTACTTCTTCTTTGTTGTTTTTGGCTGTGTGTGCGATCCGTTTAAAATGGTTGTAAACTGCAACACTCAACACCTTTTTTGCATCATCTTGACCAATCACATATTCATCCAATTTTTCTTTAATCGCCAAAGGCTTCAAAAGATTTAATGAATGTTGTACCTGTTGCTTTTGCTCTCCTGCGCTCTCTTCTTTAATAATGCTGTAGGCTTGTGTAACGCAATTATCGCAAACATGGCCATTGATGCCAGCAATTAAAATTTTTGATTCTTTTTTATCTCTCCCACAAAGTGAGCAACGAATTATAGTGTCTTTTCCCATGGCGTATTAACATACAAAGATAGGCATTTCTACCGAATAGTTTTTGGCTGTTTTGATCTCGCTAAAGATTTGCTTTTTATTTCGGCGCATGCCACCATCGCACACCACAGGCGGCAATGGGCTAATCGGGCTTCGGATTTTTACCGATTTAAATTGGCGGGCGGTAAGTGAGCCAATAACTGCATGCTGTCGCACGGATTGCTTAATTGCAGGAAGGCCTTTACATTCCTTGCGTTAACCCCCTCGGTATTACATAAAACCCAATTCTAATTGGGCCACTTCACTCATCATGTCTTTTTCCCACGACGGCTCAAAAGTTAATTTTAATTCTGCCGACTTTATATCTTGCACCAGTTTCAATTTATTTTCAACCTCAGCCGGCAAACTTTCGGCAACCGGACAATTTGGTGAAGTTAAAGTCATGGTAATTTTCAAATTATTTTCTTCATCCAAAAACAATTCATAAATCAAGCCCAGTTCCCAAATATCTACAGGAATTTCAGGATCATAACAGGTTTTTATCTCGTCGATAACCCTTTGCATTAAAGCAGTATTTTTTGTTACAATAATAGCACCCATCTTATATACTTTTTAAAGCTTCTTTTTTCATTTGATTCACCATACTTAATAATCCATTGGCCCTTGTTGGGCTAAGGTGTTCCTTTAAACCAATTTGATCAATAAATGTCAAATTCGCTTGAAGAACATCCTTTGGTTTTTGATGCGACAAAACGCGTATTAATAAAGCAATCATCCCTTTGGTAATTATGGCATCGCTATCAGCAGTGTAAATCATCTCACCATCATCATAGTTTGCGTTTAACCAAACCCGACTCTGACAGCCTTGAATAATGCGTTCATCCGTTTTTAAATCTGCAGAAATCAAAGGCAATGATTTTCCCAATTCAATCAAATGTTCATACTTTGATTCCCAGTCGTCGCCAAAAAAATCAAATTCTTCAATGATTTCTTTTTCTATTTCCTCAATGCTCATATACTCGGTTTCGGTTAAATTTTAATTAAGACAACATCTTAATCACTTTCTTCAATTTTTCAATAAAATAATCGATTTCTAATTTTGTATTGTAAACCGCAAATGAAACGCGAATGGTGCCTTGCACACCTAATTGCTTCATCAATGGCTGTGTACAGTGGTGCCCTGTTCTTAAAGCAATACCGTATTTATCCATTAAAGTGCCTACATCAAAAGCATGTTGGTTTTTTACATTAAACGAAATCACTCCTGCCTTGTGTTTTTGTATACCATACATCTCAATTTCTGGCAACTCAGCCATTAATTGTTGTGCATATTGCACCAAGTATTGTTCGTGGTTAAATATTTCTTGCATGCCAATCCCATCCATGTATTTTATGGCTTGTGCAAATGCAATCACATCAGCAATGTTAGGTGTACCGGGCTCAAAACGCAAGGCGCCTTCTACATATTCGGTTTTTTCGAAACTAACGGTTTTTATGGTGCCGCCACCGGTTTTTGCTATGGGCAATTCCTTTAACCATCTATCGTTTAAATAAAGTAAACCGCTTCCGGTTGGACCATACATTTTATGTGCACTACATACAAAAAAATCAGGATCTAATTCCAACAAATTAACTGGCATGTGTGGTGCCGATTGCGCTCCATCTAACAGCCAAGGTATGCGGTGCTGATTGGCTATGGCTTTCACTTTTTCAATATCCGTAATCAATCCAAGACTGTTAGAAACATGCGTAACAGCAATGAGTTTAGTTTTGGTTGAAATTAATTTTTCTAACGTATTGTAATCTAAAGAATGGTCCATCAACAAAGGAATCACTTTCAAATAACCCCCATGTTCTTCGGCCCACATTTGCCAAGGCAAAATATTCGAATGGTGCTCAAGCATTGATAAAATTATTTCATCACCTGGCTTTAAGTAATGCTTTGCCAAGCCTTGTGCCACAATGTTTATTGAAGCAGTTGTGCCCGAAGTAAACACAATTTGCTGATCGTTGGTAAGTCCAAAATGTTGCCCTATAGTTTTACGCGACTGTTCAAATAACTCCGTGGCCTTCCTACTTAATGTATGCACACCACGGTGAATGTTGGCATTGTTTTGACTGTAAAAATTACTAATGGCTTCAATTACTTCCTTCGGTTTTTGTGTGGTGGCGGCATTATCTAAATACACCAAATCACAGGCATTAATTTTTTGCCCCAATATTGGAAAGTTTTGGCGTATAGCAGTGGTGTCCATCAAATTTGATTTGAAAATAAAAGATTTATTCTTTCTTGCAAAACAGCACTTTCAATTTTGAGAATTACCTCCTGCGCAAATGAACTTAACAACATTTTTTTCGCGCTCTCTTTACCAATTCCTCTGGCATTTAAATAAAAGAGGGCGTTTTCATCAATTTTACCCGTTGATGTTCCATGCGAACATTTTACATCATTGGCGTAAATTTCGAGTTGTGGTTTAGCATTCACAGTAGCATCATCGCTTAACAAAATATTTTTGCTGCTTTGATATGCGTTGGTTTTTTGTGCGTCTTTGCGTACAAGTATTTTCCCATTAAATACTCCAATCCCTTTGTTGTTTATGATGCCTTTATATAATTCATTGCTTTCACAATGCGGCACCATATGATCCATTAAAGTATGGTTGTCAATAAGTGAGGTGTCATTTGCAGTGAACAAACCATTTAAGTGGGCTTGGGCATTTTCGCCTAACAATTCTACATTGTGGTTGTTTCGCACCAATTGTCCGTTAAGTGTAATGGTGGTATTATCGTAATGCGCATCAGCTTGTAATGCAACCTGACTGGTGTTAACCGAATAGCCAAAACGCGCCTGTGTTTGAATGAGACATGAATTAAGTTTTGCATTTCTGCCAATGAATTTTTCGCTTACATAATTCGTAAACGTTTTAGATTCACCCAGCAATATTTGCTCTTCATAAATACTTGCTGAAGCACCTTCTTCTATGTCAATGAGAATTCTGGAGTTCACAAAACACTCCGACAAAGCCGAGCTTATCTGAATGATTTGAATTGGCTTAGTAAGTTTGGTGTTTTTATCAATTTTTATACTTAAACCATTTGCGCTAAAAACTGTGTTCAATGCAATAAAGGCATCAGATTCAACATTCGCAATACTACATAATTTTTTCTTGCTAACTTCAGGCATATCAGATAATGAACAAAGGTGCAGTCCTTCTTCTGTAATTTTATCACTAAGTGTAGCGGAATAATTTCCATTAAGCAATACCAGTGAGATGGCATCCGGTAATTTGTATGCATCAATCTGCACAGAGTCGCTGAACTTCTGTTCGATACTTTTAAATTCTTTTTTTAAAATGGTATCTATGTTGCAATACTTATAATC
>JBAXXZ010000261.1:0-4137 GCA_037127575.1 Bacteroidota bacterium
TAGCCATACTCTTATTTAATTTAATTTTTGTATTGAAATAAGTGTTGTAATTAATTCATCGACTTCAATTGCAACAGCATTTTCGCTTGAGAGAGATTGGACCAGCTGTAATTCGTTGGTTAAAGTTTCAGAACAAATATAACTTAAATTGTTTTTAATTGCGTTATCTAAACTTGAATTTTGCTGAATTTTTACTAAAATTTTATCGGTTACTTCCAAACCATTTTCTTTTCTTAAATTCTGAATCCGGTTCACTACTTCCCTTGCCAAGCCTTCATTTTTAAGGTTTTCATCGATATGAATATCCAAAGCAACTGTTATTCCGCCTTGATTGGCCACTTTCCAACCCGGTAAATCTACCGGAATAATCTCAACATCTTCAATATCAAGTCGAATATCCACATTTTCGAGATTCACTTGATGATACCCCGTTTTTTCGATGTCGTTGATAATAATTTTAGAAAAAGCACCTGCATAAGCTTGAACGGCTTTCATTTGCGGGCCGCATTTTTTACCCAAAGTTTTGAAGTTTAATTTCAAATTTTTGATGATTTGGGTGTTGCTTTCATCAACAAACTCAATGGTTTTTACATTCACTTCATTTAAAATAAGGGCTTTGACCGCCTCAATTTTATCTTGGAACGATTTATCCAAAATTGGAATTTGAATGCCTTGTAATGGTTGACGAACCCTCAGATTTTCTTTTTTTCGAATTGATAACACCATAGATGTGATCTGTTGGGCAATCTCCATTCGTTCTTCTAAAGCTTTATCTTGCAATGCCTTTTGAACAATTGGCATGCCGGTTAAGTGCACCGAATTTTTTTCACGGCTTAAATTTTGATACAACCAATCGGCAAAAAATGGGGCAATAGGACTCATTAATTGAGAAACGGTTTTAAGACAAGTGTAAAGGGTATTGTATGCAGCTTCTTTATCTTTGCTCATTTCGCCTTTCCAAAAACGACGGCGCGATAATCTTACATACCAATTACTTAAATGTTCATCAACAAATTCCTCAATGGCCCTTGCAGCGCGATGCGGTTCAAATTCTTCAAAACGAAGTGTTACTTCATCAATCAGCGTTTCAAGTTTTGATATAATCCATTTATCTAATTCAGTTCGATCAGTGATTACATCTACTTTATCGTCGGCTATAAAGTGATCAACATTCGCGTAAAGTGCAAAAAAACCATAGGTGTTATATAATGTTCCGAATAATTTTCTTTGTACTTCTGCAATGCCTTCGGTGTCGAATTTTAAATTATCCCAAGGTGCGGCATTGGCAATCATGTACCACCTTATGGCATCGGCTCCATATTTTTCGAGGGTTTCAAAAGGATCAACCGCATTGCCCAAGCGTTTGCTCATTTTGTTCCCGTTTTTATCAAGCACCAAGCCATTCGATACCACATTTTTATAGGCCACCGAATTAAAATTCATCGCCGCAATGGCATGCAAAGTGAAAAACCACCCACGGGTTTGATCTACGCCTTCGGCAATAAAATCGGCCGGGAAATATTTTTTATCATCAATTAAACTTTTGTTTTCGAATGGATAATGCACCTGTGCATAAGGCATGGCACCACTATCAAACCACACATCAATTAAATCAGGTTCGCGGAATAATTTTTTGCCATTTTTTTCCAATACAATTGAATCGGCATAAGGTTTATGCAAATCAAAACTGTTGTAATTGTCGCTTGAAAAATTTCCGGGCACAAATGCTTTTAATGGATTTTCCTTCATGTATCCTTTGGCGATGGCATTTTCAATTTGTGATTTTAATTCTTCGGCGCTATCGATAATGAGTTGTTCGGTACCATCCTCACTTGTCCATATCGGAATTGGTATACCCCAAAAACGTGAGCGTGATAAATTCCAGTCATTTAAATTTTCAAGCCAATTGCCAAATCTTCCACTGCCGGTTGCTTCTGGTTTCCATTGAATGGTTTTATTCAAGGCAATCATGCGGTCTTTCATGTCGGTTGAACGAATGAACCAACTGTCTAAAGGATAATACAACACCGGTTTATCGGTTCGCCAACAATGCGGATAGCTGTGTTCGTAGCTTTCCTTTTTAAACAATTTGCCTTCTTCTTGTAATTTTAAAACAATGCGCTCGTCAACACTCAGATAATTTTTAAGTTCCTTGATTTTGCCCGCTGCCTCTAATATTTGTTTTTGTTTTTTAAACTCTATGTCCTTTTCTTCATCACTTAAATAAGCTTCTTTCACAAATTCCTCGCCATACAAAAACAAACCATCTTGCACTTCGGTAGTAAATTTTCCGCGTTTATCAACCAAAGTTAAAGTTGCCATGTTATTTTGTTTGGCCACTTTAAAATCGTCGGCACCAAAACTTGGCGCTATATGCACAATACCGGTTCCATCAGTGGTGGTAACAAAATCACCGATCAATACTTTAAACGCATCACCATCAGGTTTTACAAAAGGCAATAATTGTTCGTATCGAATGTTGGCCAAATCAGCACCTTGACAATGACCCACAATTTTAAACGGAATATTTTTATCGCCTGCTTTGTAATCTTCAAATTTTAAATCGGCGTGTTTTTCATTAAAATATTTGGCTACTAATTCTTGTGCCAATATAACGGTTTGCAATTTACCGCTATTTGGGTTAAAACTTTCCACAAAAACGTAAACAATGTTTTTACCAACTGCTAGTGCAGTATTCGAAGGTAAAGTCCAAGGCGTGGTAGTCCATGCTAAAAAGTACAAAGGTGTATTTGAAGCAGGCATTTGCAGCTTTTGCCTTAATGCCGGGGGATCAGAAACCGCAAATTGCACCACAGCGGTTCTATCTTTCACATCGCGGTAACAACCCGGTTGATTTAATTCGTGTGACGAAAGGCCGGTGCCGGCAGCAGGTGAGTATGGCTGAATGGTGTAACCTTTGTACAATAAATTGTTTTTGTATAGATTGCCCAATAACCACCAAACACTTTCAATGTATTTGTTGTCGTAGGTAATATAAGGATCCGACATATCTACCCAATATCCCATTTGGGCAGTAAGCTCTTCCCACTTATCTGTGTATTTCATCACTTCCTTGCGACAAGCAAGGTTGTAGTCTTCAACTGAAATATATTTGGGACTATTTTTGTTACCAATATCCTCCTTGGTAATGCCCAAAGCCTTTTCTACACCCAGTTCAATGGGTAAGCCGTGGGTATCCCAACCGGCTTTGCGTTTTACTTGATACCCTTGTAAAGTTTTAAAGCGGCAAAAAATATCTTTAATGGCACGTGCCATCACGTGGTGAATACCCGGCATACCATTGGCACTAGGCGGGCCTTCATAAAAAACCCAGGGTTGATTGGCAGGACGACTATTGATTGATTTCTCCAATTGGATTTCTAATTGCAGAAGTCGTAGCCGTATTAACCTCAGCTGAAATATTGGCTTGACCAACTTCAGTTTCAGTTTCTTTTGATTTTCTTACTAAATCACCAAGAGAAGTTGTCGCTAAATATTCTTTCATGATAATCCCTAGATTCATGAAATAATTTTTAGAAAGGTGAAACTCTAGTGAACTAGATGCCTCAGCTTCAGATCCTACGATGTCGCGAGCAGGGTTGATGTTTTCACCAACACACTCTAATACGTCTTTAATAGTGATTTGATCCATGTTTCTAGCTAAAACATATCCACCACCTGGACCTCTTACAGACTTAACAGCTTGGCCGTTTCTTAGCTTTCTGAAAAGTTGCTCAAGATAGTGAAGTGAAATGTTTTGTCTTGTTGAAATTTCTTGAAGTCTTACTGGGTTCCCATTTGAGTGAGTAGTAAGATCAAGCATTGCTCTAACTGCGTAACGTCCTTTTGATGTAAGTCTCATTGGTCTTCCTCCATAAAAAATCCAATTTGCCAGTGGCCGGTTTTTAGAAAATTCCTTTAAAAGATGTGTGTGTCTCAAAATCCCACTCGTCCGTGCAGGACTCTTTCGATCTGACTCTCGTCCAAAAGAATCATCTCATTCACTAATAGTATGACAATGATGAAGTTTGAAAGTCAACCAACAAAATTCTATCTTTTCAATGTAAGGCATTGAAACCAAGTGCAAAAGTCCAATAAAACCGAGGTTTTATTGGACTTTTTTAAACAATATTTTTT
>JBAXXZ010000262.1:0-4135 GCA_037127575.1 Bacteroidota bacterium
ACCTATATCAACGCCGGCCACAACCCACCCATATTGTACTACGACAAAAAATTCTCTGAACTCAGTAAAGGTTGCACCTTATTAGGTATCACCGAAAATTTGCGTGACATTGAAGTGGAAACCTTTGAATATGCTGCCAATTTTTGTTTGGTGTGTTATACCGATGGTTTAACCGATACCATTAACCATAACAACGATAATGTTGAGATGGATCGCATCAAAGAAATTATTCTCGAAAACCTCGAGGCCGGTCCGGCTGAAATAAACACCGCCTTATTCGATTATGCCGAAAAATTTAAAGGGGATATGGATTTTCCTGATGACATTGCCCTATTAAGTTTGAAGGTGAGTGATTTGAGTTTTTAGATTAAACAATTTTCAATTCCAATTCAGGCCAATTCAATTGTTATCTAATTACATTTACCTTTTGAGTCTTGAGGAGATCGTGTTCAGACTGCCATCGGAATCGTTTTAGCATCTGAATAAATCTTAAAAAGTAAATTTTATAGAGACCCTGAAACCAGTTCAGGGTGACATCTGGCTTTTAGATTTATAAAATAGACTGTAATTTTATTTGAATTTCAAATGGAATTACGCTAACATCATAATCTTAAGCTTAGCATTTTCGACATCCGTTGGACTGCTAACAAAATCCAATAAACATACTTTCTAAAATGGTCTCCCTCTACTCCATCACCCTAAACCAAAAACTACCACCGTGTTTTTCAACCTTGGAGGTATTTTCGCTTTGCCATAATGGTTCCAATAGTGAAGCCAATGCCTCATCTTCACTTGCAAAATAACAAGGAAACATCACTTGATAGCGTTTTGGATTCGATAACAACAAGGTCGCTAACATGTATTGCTCAGAATAAAATCGATCACACATGTCTTGCGGATAATCGTAAGGCAAATAAATATCGTGGATATGAACTATTACTCCGGGTTTAAGTTGTGGCAATAATTCTAAAAAACACACCGTTACATCCGAATTGGGTAATACCCTATGTGAGTTATCAATAAACAGAATATCGTTTTCAGCCAAATGGTTGGTGATAAAGGCGTAATTGTCCAATTCCTCTAAAGGCATACGAATCACTTCATCAGCCAAATGGTCAATATTGGCGCGAGGAAAGGGATCAATGGAAGTAATTTTGGTATGCAATTTATAATCCTCAATGGCCTTACGCGCTACTTTTGTTGAATTGCCCGAACCTATTTCAATAAAGTTGGCCGGATCATAGGTTTTTAAAAAAGTATATAAAGCAACAATGTCTAATCCCGGAAAAAATCCGTTGTTCCATGCCGGTTCATTGTCGTTTGTTTCATCCTTGCTTAACTTAATATTGGCAAACACTTCTTTTAATGCCAACATCATTTGCGCGTGTTTTTCGTACACCGCACGGTTTTCATTAATCAATTGATACAAAAATTCATTCGGCTGCTTTCCATGCCCATAGCGGGGTTTCATGTCGACCTTGTATTCCAAAATTAATTTTTGATACTTCGGCAGCACCAGTTTTGCAAGGCGTTTAATATCCATTTTAATTGTTTGTGTTTTTTATTTTTTGCTGCTTTGGGTAATACAAATCAAAGCAAACAATTCCCGACATAAATACCCAAAAAGGCAATGATAATTTATCGGTATCTAAAAAGTTATTAAAAAAGCCATGTACAAAATAGGTCATAATGCTTAAAAAGATGCCGATGAACAAGATACGGTCCTCTTTTTCTTTTAAAGTGTACACCAATCGGTAACCCAAATGGGTGGTGTAAAACAAAAAAACAACCATGATGAGCATGCCAGGCAGGCCTTGTTCGGCAAGCGGACCCAGGTACTCGCTGTGGGCATTGCCATTGGTGCCAAAATTAGTACTGATAATGGTTAACTGGTAACTCAATTGGTAAGGTGCGTATTTAAACATGTAGGTACCCGGACCCCAACCAAACACCGGCTTGTCTTCCCACATGCGAATGGCGCAACTCCAGCGGTTTAAGCGTTCGCGGTTGGAAGCATCGGTTGAAATGTTGGATACCGATTCGATGTTGTTTTCGAAGCCTCCTTCAGAATCAGAAGAGTTTTTACCAAGAACCAATAATATTTCGGTTTGAAATGCAAAAAACAACAAGGTGCCTGTAACCAAGGTTAAAATGATGGTACCAAATCGAATGCGTAAAAACAAAGTGATTAAAATGCCAATGGCCACCACCAAACTCAGCCATCCTGCTCTCGCAAAAGAAAGCACAATGCCCAACAAAAACCAAAGTAAAAAAACAAGTGCAACAATTTTTACAAATTTTGATACCGTTTTCATGCACAACAAAGCCACCATGAGTGGAATAAACATGGCCAATGCCGCGCCATAAGCTGTATGATCGTTGTAAAATGGCGATACCACCCAATCGGCGGCTTTGTCATTAAAATTAAATTGAGAATGTATCACCAAAGTATAAGCGACAACGATGGCCAAGGCCGAAGCATAAGCCATAATAAATTTCACAATGTTTTTTTTATCCTTAAACAAATGCGGCACAATAATGTAACAGCTAAAAATAAACCACAGGCGGGCGGTTAAAGCTTTAATTGAAATGATGATTTCTGTACTGGTTAAACTGGTAATAAACATCCAGCAAAGTTGAATCACAATTAAAATAGAAATGGTGTGAAACCTAAATTTAGCATCAGTGAGTGGTTTATTCAAGGGATTAAAAATGTACACCAACATAATACCGGCCATGATGGGTTCGGTGGGAATGCTTAAATCAGGACCTTGCGTGAGTCCCATCTCCTTTAATGAAATGGCCAAAGGCGTGCAGAAGGCCAATAAGTACACTAAATTTTGTAAATGAAAAATGGCTTGGTACACCACAAACAAAATTAAAGGCAAAGCATTGTAAGGATAGATGTACAATTTTTTGAAAGCGATGATATAGGCATCACCCAAAATAAATGCCAACATCAAGGCAGGAAAAATAAAGGGTTTACTAAAATTGTAAACCTTTAAAGCAAATTGCTCAAGTAATTGTTTATTTAGCTGGCTGACCAAATTTCTCCTTTAATAAAAGAAAGAACAAGCCCATTAAGTTGGCGGCAATAATGGCAATGGCCAATAAAACCAAACGTTTGGGCTTGGCTTTAAACTCATTTGGTTTGGCTTTTTCCACCACAAATTTGATCGGAATCATGGTATTATAATTCACCATCGCCTCATCGTATTTCATCTTAATATCAGGGTATTTTGATGCGTATTTTTCCAAGTCGTCATGCATATTTTGATATGCCGATCCGTACTTTTTAAGGGTGTCTAATTTTGCTTCCAGGCGCTTCATGGCACCAACATCATTTTTTTCGATGGCTTGGGCATAGCTTTTTGAATAAGCTTTTACTTGTTCTTTAAAATGTAACACACCTTTTTGACGTAATCCATCCAAACTGTCTTCCAATACTTTCATGCGGCTTAAAGTTGATGTGTATTCATCCTTCACAATTTTAAGCACCCTACCCGATACTTCGCGGTTCATGCTAAAACGCACGCTATCCACATAATCAGAAATACCATTGGCAATAATGGCTGCACCCACTGCAGTATAATCGTAAACTTCAATGCGAACACTATTAAATTCAGTGCGCTTAATGGTTACCATATCTTCCCACTTTAACTTTAAGTAATGGTAAGAAAACACGGTATCCTTCACCTTCCATCGGTGCCATAAATCAAAGGCATCGGCAACTTTAATTTTTAATTCATCACAGGTTAATAACTGCATCAATTTTTCAGTATCATCAGCATCACCAAACATCATGTAATCTTCCTGATTACCGGCATTGGCTTCAATCACCAATTTGGACACTGAAAACTGACGGGCCGGAAATAAAATGGCCACCGATTTGTATTGCTTCGGAATCAAAAATACAATCACTCCCACCACCAAGGCTGTTACCAAGGTAATCCACATAAATTGTTTTTTCCACTTCACGATCTGACGAATCAAATCCTTGGCCGAAATATTGTCTGTCATACTTTTTTTGGTTTAATAAAACGGATAATCGATTTTGTGCTTAGCATTCCTATAACAAAGGCTAGTAATGCGCTAAATATAAGCATTATCATAAAATTGAACATCCATTGTTTGG
>JBAXXZ010000263.1:0-4125 GCA_037127575.1 Bacteroidota bacterium
GTATTTGTTGATGCACCAAATGAGCAATAACAATTATAAAAACGACAGTCATCTAAAAGAACTCATATGTTTGTGTAGATTCAATAATCAAAAAGATCCTGAAATAACAAATGCGTTTATTAAAAACGAATTTTTACGTCTAATGAATGATGTATTAATCGGAAATTCTGATGAGGTAAAAACAAAAGAAGCCTTTGATGCTTTGAGCACTTGTTTACAAGACTCTGGCATTAAAGCCGAAATCACTTTTGACTACCATTATGAATTATCCCGTTTGGCCTTGTTTAATCGAATTGATAAGCCTTCAAATATCGACAACCTGAGAACCGCTTATCAAATCAATCCTAAACATGTAAACTTACAAGGCATTATTTCAAACCGCTTATTACTCGACCTTGAAAAAAACGAACAGCCTGAAGGAAACATCAAGTTATTGGATGAATATGCTTCATATTTTGATTTTTTAAAAGACAATGATCAATTTGTGATTTTAAAGGCCACTTGCCTTTTGGAATTGATTTACCGAAATTTTTATTTGAAAAATGCAAACGAGGGAGAGCATTATTTATTGGTCTTCGAACAATTGATGACATCAAAAAAGGACATCTATCCTAAAGAAATGGCAGTTGAAAAAGCTTTCTCAGAAGGAGCTTCATATTATTACACCAAGGGTAATTTAAGTAAAACCAAAGCGATGTTGAAAAAGGGTTTGCAGTATGCGCCTAATAATTTTCGTTTACAAATGCGTTTAATACAGGTGCACTAAAAACTGTTTTTCGAAATATTGAAACTGGTTTTTTTAATATACGTATTCTTAAAACCGGTGCTGCGATAAGCAGCCAACACAATTGTTTCCATCACAAAACCGCCTTTTGGCACATCAAATTCAAGTACAAATCCCCGCGAAGTTTTTAATATGGGATAAGTAGACCCTACCTCATGCCCTTCACCGGCAAGTAGCACACGGTAAACAAAGTCGTCTTTCTGAGGATTTTCAAGGGTTATCAAATAACTTAATTTGTTCTGAAGGGCAACCTGATCATTTTCTTGAATGTTGATTTTAAAATCATTGTTTATTTGCTTGCCATTGTCGAGCCATTCTTCTGTGCCATAACAGGGCAGTCCATATGCATAATAGGCTTTGCTTTTTGGCTTTCCGTTGCTGTAATACTGTTCTTCCAAGCCATTCTTTAGTCCGTCTTTGTATGTTACACGGGTCAACACTTTTCCGCTTCTGTAAGTGTATTCTGTCGATGTGCTGTCTAATAATCCGTTTTTTAAATAAATCTCCGAATACAAATGCCCTTCTTTATTATACTCTCGCCAACAACCATGTTTTAATTTGTTTAAGTAAAATTGTGCGGATTTTATTTTACCGTCTTTATAATAAATCAACGATGAATCATTTAAAGTGTCGTTGATATAAAACCTTTTCGCTTTCATTCGCCCGTTTTCAAAATATTCGAATGCCGGTCCGTTTTTAAAACTGTTTTTGTAATTTATTTTTTGTCGGATGGTTTTGCCGTCTTCGAAATAAACAATTTTTTCTCCACCCGATTTTTCAGGATCTTGCTGGCAACTTGCAGTCACCAAAAAAACAATGAAACAGCAAAATATGGGCGCAGATATCAGGGTTTTTTTCATGCTTGCAATAAATCTTATTTACTCGGGAATTGGACCCATGTTTTCGGGACGCAAACAAGGCAGTGTCCATGGGCATTGTTCTAAAATCTCACCACTGGCATCAATGCGTGTTTTTTTAGCTTCTTTTGTGATTGTATACAATGGCCTTTCCCATTCCATTTTTAAACACTCTTTATCAAATTTTGAAACATCAGCACCGCCAGGTCCCAATTTGTAAAATTTCCAAGCTTCATACACATTGTAATTGCCTTTTTTAATTTTAATTTTTAGCTGCCCCTTGGCATCGGTTTTGCCCGAATCCACTTTAAATTTATCACTTACTATGACAATCGTTTTGTTTGCATAAACTTTGCTTTTTTCGGCCTCAAGCAGCATTTCGGGGGTGGGGCGTGCGCCATTGCAGTATTGCGATTTATAAGTAAAAACCAAAGTAATTTTTTCTTTTTGAGATTTTAATATCCCAACACTAAACAAAGAAAAAAGAATTAACAAGGATTGAATTTTATGCATGTTCAAATATAATAATTTGTTTGAGCTTTAGATTATTGTGAATTCTAATTCTGAATAGTCAACTAAGTATTTTGTTGAAGGGCACATCTTTTTTTTGATTAACTAAAAAGGATTTAATAGCTTTATAAATCAATTAAATATTATGAAGAAATTTTTAGCCATTCTGATCATCTTTTGTACAACATTTGCCAAATCACAATCTTGGGTCGAAATGTTGCAACAACCGGGTGCAAATTTTTACGATATACAAAAAGCCTTTAATGAATACTGGAAAAACAAAGATGTTACCGTTTCAGGCAATGGTTACAAGCCTTTTAAACGTTGGGAACATTATGTTGAACAACGCGTCTATCCTAGCGGTGATTTAAGTTTGATAAATCAAACATGGCAAAATTACATGAACTTTAAACCGGCAACAACACAGCCGGGTAGATTAAATCACAACAGCCAAACGGCTTCAACTACATGGATAGCCATGGGACCAATGGGCCCTATGCAAGGTTTGGCCACCAACGGTTTTCCGCGCAAAGCCGGCCGTGATAATTTTATTACTTTTCACCCAATAACACCTACCACTTTTTGGGCAGGCGCTCCGGCAGGTGGCCTTTGGAAAACAACCGACGATGGTGTTACTTGGACAACCAATACTGATAACCTTTCAATCATTGGCTGCTCTGATTTAGCAGTGGCATCCACCAATACAAACATCATGTATCTGGCTACAGGTGATGGTGATGCAGGTGATACCCCTTCAATGGGCATTTTAAAATCTACCGATGGCGGACAAACTTGGGCAGCCACTTCATTAACATTTGCTTTAAGTCAACAACGACAAATTCGTCGTTTGATTGTAAATCCCCTCAATCACCAAACTGTATTTGCCGCTACCAGCGTGGGCATTTACCGCACTTTAAATGGTGGCCTTAGTTGGACAGCAGTAAATGGCAATAACGCATTCGATATTGAATTTAAACCAGGTGATACCACAACATTATATGCTTCAGGTACCGCATTTTTTCTTTCAACCAATGGCGGAAGTTCATTTACCACTATTAGTGCAGGTATTTCAACGGGCGCAAATAGAATGTGTATTGCTGTAACAGCGAACGATCCAACGTATGTGTATTTGTTGGCATCCAATGCTACCTCCAACGGATTTTTAGGATTATACCGTTCAGTGAATAGTGGCGCGGCATTCAGTCTCATGTCGAGTTCACCTGATATTTTGGCCAACTCTTGTGCAGGCACTGCAGGCGGTGGACAAGGCTGGTACGATTTGGCTTTGGCCGTTTCACCTTTAGATAAAAATAAGGTAAGTGTGGGTGGTGTGAATGTTTGGTCGAGTAATTCAGGCGGCGCTACAGGTACATGGACATGCACCGGCTGTTGGATTGGCACTACAGCCCCTGCGGTATACTTAAAAGCCGATCACCACGATTTGGATTATAATCCTTCAGGCGCCTTATATGCCGCTACTGATGGAGGGGTGTTTAAATACAATACCACCAATTGGCTCGATTTAAACAACAGCCGTAACATTGCACAGATTTATAAAATTGGTTTATCATCTATTTCACCAAACAAATGGATTACCGGTCACCAAGATAACGGTTCGAACATTTACACAGGCACCACATATACCGCCAGTATGGCCGGTGATGGCATGGATTGTTTTATTGACCGCACAAATGATTTAAACATGTTTGCCTCGAATCCAAATGGCGGTTTGAACCGATCTACAACGGGTGGCACATCATGGACTGGTGCCACTTCAGGCATTAGTGGCACAGGAGGATGGGTGACACCTTGGAAACAAGACCCTACTGTTGCATCGCGTTTATATGCCGGTTTTTCGCAAATGTTTGTGTCGAATAATCTAGGTGCATCATGGATACAACTAACGGCAACCGGCGGAAGCGGCACCATTGTTGAGTTTGCCATAGCACCATCAAACAACCAAGTAATTTATGT
>JBAXXZ010000264.1:0-4115 GCA_037127575.1 Bacteroidota bacterium
ACACATCCTTCTTGAGATAGTATCAAATTAATTTTGTTAATGCCAATAAAATGCGCCAAAATTAAGCCTGTTTCATTGTCGTTAGCATTTCTGTAGTTTTCTGTTAATGTTGAGGCCTCAGTAAGCGTAATGCTTTGGCCTTCGTTTCCTGTAAATGACATATTTATGTTTTGGGGTTATGAATTTTATTTTGAATGGCGAATAAAACAATACCTGCTGAATTGTGTGTGCCTGTTTTTGTATAAATATTGTTTTTATGAAAGTTTACTGTTTTTATCGCAATGCCTAAATCTTTGGCAATTTCTATATTTGAGCGCCCCATACCTATTTGTTGAATGATCTCTTGTTCCATTGGGGTTAGTTTAACGCAAAATGTACTTTTTGATTTAAATTCTAATTTGTCTTCAATAAAAGGTTTTGGCGCCTTATTTTTAATTTGATTTCCTTCATATACCTCCAAAATTGTAGAACGCATTTGTGAGGCATTGCAGCCTTTACTTATAAAAGCTTTAGCGCCATGTTTTAAATACTCATTTCTAATTTTTGTGTTATCGTGGATGGTCACAACTATTACTTTAATTTGAGGAAAATTCGCATTAATCACTTGTATCGATGCTAATCCATTCATTACAGGCATTTCATGGTCAAGCAATACAATGTCTGTTTTATTCTGAACTAATAGTTGAATAAGGTCTTGCCCATTCTCAGCTTCAGCAGATATAAAAATTCTTTCGTCATTATGAAACAATGCGCGATAACCATCTCTGATTAATGCATGGTCATCTGCAATTACAACATGAATTTTATTTTTCATATAAATTGAACTGAAAGTGGCTGCTCACTTATATACTGCCAAAGATAATCAAGACCTTTAAATTGCACGGTTTAAAAACCTAGACAAATGGATAGGTTTTTGCTGAAATTGCCATATTAAGCAAATTATTTTTGAACACTTTTAAAAAAATCTACAAATATTCCATAAACCTAGTGAAATCACCTGCAAATTTTGCGCAATCTACAATTATCATTGTGTAGTTAAAAATCCATCTCATGAAAAAATCTATTTTAATTCTCTTTGCGCTTTTGATATTTCAATCATTTATGCAAGCGCAATGGTATGGCCAGAATTTATATGCTTCTGACTCAACGGTGCTTGTTTCTGCAAAAAGGACGGTTTTAAATGCCGGTTATTTAATGGCAGGCCACCGAACGGTGCGACAAAACGGCTCGCCGAACGCTGATTTTATTATTAATAAAGTCGATGCCTATGGCAATTATTCATCTGCCAATGATTTTATGGGTAGTTATCAGATTAATGATCTGTGCAGTTTATTTAATTTTCCATATAACTGTTATGGTGTTGACGCAGTCGAATGCTCAAGTGTGATGTATGGTAGCTCTTATCTTGTTGCTACAACTTATTCAAATGGCTTGGCTATTGCCACGCTAGATAATGCAGGAAACCCCTTATATTATCTCCATTTTCCTTTTCCGCCAACAATTACCGCAGACCCTGCAAAAAGCCCCAGAATAAAAGAATCAGCAACACCCGGTTACTTTTATATTTGTGGAAATTTTAATTTTCAGGCCTATGTTATTAAAGTTGATTTAACTACTGGCGCCTTTATAAATCCTTTATGGAGCTATTGGTATACATCGGGCTTAAAAATGTATTCAAAGGATTTAATCGAGTCACCTTACAATGCAAATGATTTAATTGTTGTTGGTAAAACTGACGCCAATTTTTCGCCAAGTACCGGGGCAGATGCATTTTTTATGAAACTAAGTTCTACCACGGGGGCCGTGAATGGATACAATGTGTATAATAAATTTTGTGATGGTGATGAATGGTTTACATGTATTGAACAAACACAGTCAACAACAGGCGGCACAAACGGTTATATTTTAGGCGGAAGAAGTGTCTATCCTTTTAAAGCAACTTGCAATGCAACTGTTTCAGGCACCAGTGATGGCTTTGCGCAATGGATGTGTAAGTTAGATCCAAATGGCGCAGTGGTATGGTCTTCTTTGATTGAACCATATGCTTCAGCTTCATACACCAGCGCTGCGAGTTTTTCAGCCTACCCGCCTTTATCAAGTGATATTTCGGATGTGGCTGAGCGTTATAATTTTAATACAGGTAAATATGAGTATTTTGGGGTAGGCGGAATAAATTTAATTCCAGTTGTTGGTGGTACTTGGAATTTAGGGTCAAATTTGGTGGTTTATAAATTAGATGATTATGGGTCAAATAGTATATCACCGAATGAGTTTCATTATTTATCAGGTATTGGTCATCTCAGCCCTTCACCTTTAAGCGACGCACAACTGAGCTTAATAGAAACGGCAGGTGGAGCTGATGACGGGATACAGGTTTTTGGTAACGAAGACGGAACTTACAAAAACCATTATATGGTTAAGGCATATTTTAACGGTGAAAGTGGTTGTCATGATGCAAAGGTGAATATGACAGCTATTCGGACAGGCCCGAGTTATCTTGCCTCGCCTTCGGTTACAACAAGCATTTATAGCAATTGCTCAAATGGTGTAAGTTTTCAACTTAATTTATTAAATATTTCTCCAACTAATTTTTGTAGTGCTGTTTCATTGGCTTCAGGGAGCAATATGAAACAAATCGATCTAGTAAATACAAAAGAGAATGAAAGAGCTTCAAATACTTTTAATGTTTATCCTACAGAAACATCTGATAAAGTATTTATTAAGACGAGTAGCTCCCAGCTAATTAAGAAAATTGAAGTTTATACCTCCTTAGGATTAAAAATTCTCTCCATAGAACACAAAGAAAAACCAAACTTTCCTTTAAGCATTGATTTTGAGGATCTAGATGTAGCTTCAGGCATTTATTACTTAGTTTTAAATGAAAAGGCATTTTATAAAATTGTTTATCAAACGCGATAATTGAATTTAAATAAAAAAGTGAATTAAATATTTATTAAATTTAATTGTCCAAAAGTCATATGAGATTGCATTTAATTATTATTCAGTTCTTAAGTTTATTAATATTTTGTTCGGCCCAAAACCAGAATAAAAAATGGGTTTTAGGTACTGGTTATGGAATTGATTTTATGCAAAGTCCACCTGCACTTACTATAGGAAGTGCAACATTAAGCTCTTCAATACCAGGTGTTTATTCTGCGGCTTCAGACGTTAACGGGAATTTATTATTTTACACCGATGGCAAGAAGGTTTATAACCAGGCCCATGCTATAATGGCTAATGGTAACGGTTTACTAGGTGATTTGGCCGGGGCCGGTTGGGCTGAATTAATTGTTAAAAAACCCGGTTCAAATTCACTCTATTACATTTTTACAGTAAATGCTTTTGCAAGTAGTATGTTAAATGGAGGTGGGTATCGATATTCAATTGTTGACATGAGTTTGGCAGCAGGAATGGGTTCGGTAACAACAAAAAATGTTTTGATTTACGATCCGCCAACTAGTCCTTACTTTACTGGAATGAATATAAATGCCACACAACACTGCAATGGCAGCGATTTTTGGATTGTAACACATGATAGAGGAAGCGCTGTATTCAGGTCGTATTTGTTAAGCTCAGCAGGTTTAAACACAGCCGCAGTTACCTCAACAGTAGGTGATGTTATGAATGATCAAGGAAGACAAATAAAAATTTCACCAACTGGTAAAAAAATTGCCTTGTGTTTAAATTGGGGTATTTATGCACCTAGCAGCATCAATGTGCATGATTTTGATAATAGTACAGGGGCGGTATCGAGCAATTCAATGGCTTTGATTACACCTACGCCTGCACCAAATGGTTGTGAGTTTTCACCAGATGGTAAAATATTATATGCTTCAACAGCTTATGGTGGTTATCCTGGGATTTTTCAATGGGATTTATGTGCGGGTAATGCACAAGCTGTGAATAGTTCTTATAACTTTATTTCACAAGGGGTCATTTCTAATACATATACGACTGGCAGTTATAACGCCTTTCAACTAGCTGATGATGGTAAAATTTATATTTCTGTTGATTCCCAGAATGGTATTGCTGTTATACACAACCCAAATGCGTATGGAAGCGCTTGTAATTTGGTGCGCCAGAGTTTTTTATTTCCTCAAAACTCTGGTAATAGC
>JBAXXZ010000265.1:0-4090 GCA_037127575.1 Bacteroidota bacterium
CCTCACCAATGTGGATGAATTGTTTCAACACCTTGTCGAATTGGGTCAACATCCCGTTGAAAAAGCCGATACGGTAACCGTTATGGAAAAAATCGGGCATTTCTTAGACAAAGAAAACGATAAACTCTTCAAAAAATTTAAAGAACAAAACGATAAAAATTTCGAAATATCCAAACTCATTCAAGAGCATTTGGATGTGGCCGCCATATTAAGAGAAAGTAGTAAAAAATGGGATGGCGGCTATGTCATGGCCGGTATGATTGGCCATGGTGATGCCTTTGTGCTTCGCGATCCTAACGGTATCCGTCCTGTATTTTTTTACCAAGACGATGAAATTTTAGTCGCCGCCAGCGAGCGCTCGGTAATTCAAACTGTATTAAATGTGCCTTTTGAAACCGTGCAAGAATTAAAACCCGGCCATGCACTTATTGTAAAAAAGAACGGTTCAATTAAAGAAGAAGAAATTATTGAGCCCGCCAAAAAATTATCATGTTCATTCGAACGCATTTATTTTAGCCGCGGCAACGATGCCGAAATATACCGCGAGCGCATACAATTGGGTAAAAATTTAACCGAACATGTTCTGAAAACGGTGAATTACGATTTAGATAATACCGTGTTTGGATACATTCCCAATACGGCTGAATTGGCCTTTAATGGTTTGGTAGAAGGATTGTACGATTATACCAACCAATGGAAAAAAAGCGAATTACTCAAATTAAAAGGAACACCCACACAGGCAGAACTTGATAAAATTTTAAATGTAAAACCACGTGTAGATAAAGTGGTGTTGAAAGATGCCAAACAGCGCACTTTTATTACCAACGATGAGAGCCGTGATAGCCTAGTGAATTTGGTGTACGATATTACATACGGCACCGTAAAAAAAGGAGTGGATAATTTGGTTGTGTTAGACGACAGCATTGTGCGCGGCACCACCTTAAAACAAAGCATCATTAAAATATTGGATCGATTAAGCCCAAAAAAAATAATCGTTGTGAGCTCCGCACCGCAAATCCGTTACCCCGATTGTTATGGTATCGACATGGCCGTGCTAGGCAAGTTTGTTGCTTTTGAAGCCACCATCGGTTTATTAAAAGATACCGGTAAGGGACATCTCATTCAAGAAATATACGAAAAAGCAAAAGCGGAATTATTAAAACCGAAAGAAGAACAGGTAAATGTTGTGAAAGAAATTTACGCGCCTTTTACCGATAATGAAATCACCGCAAAAATTGCACAACTCATTAAACCGGTTGATTTAAAAACGGAGTTTGAACTCATCTACCAAGACCTAGAAGGCTTGCACACCGCTTGTCCAAATCACCTTGGCGACTGGTACTTCAGTGGCAACTACCCTACCCCCGGCGGCAATAAAGTAAGCAATCAGGCTTTTGTGAATTTTATTGAAGGCAATAATAAAAGAGCCTATTGATTAATTAAAAATTGAGAATTAAAAATTAATAATTATTAATTCTTCATTTTTAATTCTCCTTCACTCCTCTAGCAACTGCGTTTGGCCACTGGCATCCACCTGTATGGTTTTGGTACCGGTGCCTTTTCCCGAAACGAAAAAAGAAATGGTGAATCTTTTCTTTGAATGACTCACACAACGCGCATCATATTGTCCTCTCGCTATAGCAGTATATGAGCTAGCGGCGCCGCGTTCAATATTGGTAAAAATAATTTTCTTATTCCCCACCACTATCGAATCCATGGCTTCTGTATACAAATTATTGAAACGAATTTGATAGCCTTTATCACAGGCTGTAATTATAAGAAGGGCACAAACAAGAATGGCGAATTTTTTCATTAGAATTTACGGCTCATTTCACGTTCAACATCGCGTTTTTTAATGTCTTCCCTTTTATCAAAGGCCTTTTTTCCTTTGGCCAAAGCAATGTCCATTTTGGCAAATCCTCTTTCATTGATAAAAAGTCGAATTGGTACAATGGTTAAGCCTTGGTCTTTAACCTTACGCAACCATTTTTGTAGTTCATGTTTGGTGAGCAATAACTTGCGTTCACGCATGGGCTCGTGGTTTCGGAAGGACGCATTTTCGTATTCGGTAATGTGAAAATTGCGCACATACAATTCTTCATTTTTAAAATAACAAAAACTATCTGCCAAACCGGCTTTACCCTCGCGAATGGATTTAATTTCTGTTCCTTTTAGTACCATTCCTGCAGTAAGTGTATCTAAAAACTGATAATCAAACTTGGCTTTGCGGTTCTCTATATTAACGGTATTGCTTAACTTCGTCACAATACAAAGTTACGAAAATTATGCAGCCCTTAAAATTGATTGAGGCCAAAGAACAAGATATTCCTGTGATTGCCGAATTGGCCCAGGTGGTTTGGCAACAGTATTATCCAAGTATTATTAGTCAAGACCAAATTGATTACATGCTTGAAAAAATGTACAATGCCGACAGTTTAAAGGAGCAAATGCAAATCAAACAACACCGCTTTTTTCTTTTGTATTTGGCCGAAGAAGCCATTGGTTTTTTATCCATGCACGAAGAGGCCAAGGATGAATGGTTCCTGAATAAATTTTACATCAATCAGCACAAAGCTTGCAAAGGACTTGGTAGCGAAGCTTTGCAAATGATCATCAAACAACTGCAAGTAAAAAAAATAAGCTTAACCGTGAACCGTCAGAATTATAAATCCATTAATTTTTATTTTAAAAATGGCTTTGTGATCGAACGTGTGGCTGATTTTGATATTGGTAATGGTTATGTGATGAACGATTTTGTGATGGTGTGGAATGCCTTAAACCACTGAGGCACTGAGAGCACTAAGGAACACTGAGAAAAGGTTGAGAGTTTCGAGTTTATAGTTGAGAGTTTATAGTTGAAAGTTTAAATCAGTCTTTAATCACCTTTTCATTCCCAACTAATTTTCCCCTATCCCAAACTTGCAAAAAGTAAATGCCGTTCTGTAATGCTCTTAAATCAAGTCGTATTTCACCAATTTCTTTTGACTTATTTAAATTTAAAATCTGACTTACGCCTAAAACATCAATCAATTTAATTTCGTAGTTCTCAATAGCTGAAGAGTTTTGGAAATTGATGTTTAAAAAATTAATGGTTGGATTAGGATATGCTTTAAGATGACGAGCCTCATTAATATTCGTATTGATACCAACGCCATTATACTCATCACAGGCCTTTGATGGATCATTTACATAATTAAAAATCTGATTATCTGAATAACACCTTAAGGAGCCACCATACTCACCATCTGTTCCTGAGGGGCATACATTGAACCAATTGTAGGGGTAAACACTTAATGCTCCAAAACGTTCATAAATCACATCAATCAAGTTCTTTTTGCTACTCACATAATTAACTTTTAACCATCTTAATTTTATACCTTGAATAATATTGGTTCCAGTGTCTAATACTATTACTTTGCCATTAGCACATTCGGCTATTGTTGTTCGAGCCATTCTCCATATATCACCCGGCTTGGCATTAAAATCAAATAAGGTATCTTTAATCGAACCTACAGTTGGAACGTAATAAACCACATTATTATTAAAATAAGTAAAATATCCGCTTACAGAAACTGGACCACTTTGCGTATACCTTTCAATGGCAAATGCATCGCAATTTTTTCCGTCAATTAAAATGTTGCTTCCCTGATATGTCCATTTAAGATATCCGTTTCCATGTAAAATATCCCAATGATTAAAATACCAAACTGCTCCTTGAGGACACCAAGACTGAGATTTTAAATCTTTAGTATAAACAATGATTGCAAAAAAAAGTATGAGTTGTTTCATAATCAAATTTTCAAATCATCGAAAGTTTAATTGAATTTACTACTAAAAATTGAAATTACTCCTTCCCCTCCAATATTTTTTCTAAGGAATACATTTCATCTCTTAATCTGGCAGCATGCGCAAAGTCCATGCCTTTATTGGCTATGATCAAGACTGGTTTAATTTTAAATTTACAGAGGATTTAATCCAACTATAGCTCGTAAATTAAAACATCAAGTTCCTTGATACTCTTTAATTGTTTATCTGCTGTAAACAAAGGAATGTTTGAAGCTATTGACGTCGCAGCAATTATACTATCTGC
>JBAXXZ010000266.1:0-4083 GCA_037127575.1 Bacteroidota bacterium
GTGGTGATACTAACTACATCGCCAATATTGGCCAATAATTTTTCGGCCAAACCTTTGCCCAAAATGATACTGTTGGAAATGGTTTTTAAATCGGCCGAATTGCCTTTGGTGACATAGTCATTAAAAAAAAATAATTTGTTTTCGGCTTCAACATCCACGCCGTTGATTACGCCGGTAATTTCAATGGAGCCATCGTTAAAAAAAACGGGGGCATTGATTTTTGGCGCCAAGCCCAATACCCGCGGGTCTTGTTGAATGGCACGCATAATGGCCAGACTATTATAAATTTCTTTTCTGCTGCCTGATGATTTGATGCGGTTGATAAAATGATACGTGTTTTTAAAATCTTTCGAACGATTGATGGCTTGGTTGGGATCGGGCTTAATGTCGTTGTACAAACGCACATGTGGTGTTCGGTTTAGAATTAAGCCGTCCAACATGTCGTTTAAGCCGTTCATGAAACCCAATAAGGTAATAAACATCATGATGCTGAAAGTAACGCCAACTGCAGCAACCACGGTTTGTTTGAGCCTAGCCAATAAAAGTGAAATAGCAATATTGACAATTAATTTGTTGTTCATTTGCCGGGTTTTAAAATCACATCACCTTCTTTTAAGCCCGATAATATTTCTACTTTTTTAAAATCCTTTAAGCCTGTACGGACAATTATTTGTTCTTTGTTTTTATTCAACACCATTGAATCGTTGATTAAATAATTACGCGGAATGGTAATGGCTTTGGCCTTGGTTTGAATCACAATGTTGGCTTCAAGCGACAGATTAGGATACAGTTGAGCAGGTTGTTTTGTAAAATTGGCCTCTACTTTAAAACTGCGCGAACGTTCGTTCATGATTTGGTTCACCTTGGTTACAGTGGCTTCAAACACTTCACCCTTGTATGAATCTAAACTCAGGTAAATTTTTTGTCCGTTTTTTATTTTGGTAATATCATATTCGTCTACCTGCAAATCAATCATAAAACTGCCTGCATCACCAATTACGGCAATGGGTGAAAGGCTGGTCACCAATTCACCTTTTTCTTTTAAGATGGAATAAATGCGCCCGTCTGTTTCGCTGCGCACCAAAAAATCATTTTCTAATTTACTGCTTATGCGCGATTGGTTTTGCGCTTGTTCGGCATTAACTTCCAAACTTTTTTTGGCATCGTTGTAACGGTAAATGGCAGTTTGGTATATGGTGAGGGAATTTTTGTAAGCCAATTCTTTTTGTTCAAGTTCTGCCTGCGAGCCTATTTGCGAAGCCCATAAATTTTTCTGACGCACAAACATCATAGAATCGATTTTTAATTTCGACTTGGCAAACTCAATGGTCATTTGTAGCTCTTTGATTTTATCACCTTTTACATTTTGCGTAGCCAGATAAGAAGCCAAAGCCGCGTTTTCAGCACTGAGTTTAGAAGTTTCGTTCGAGAGTTGAAGAATCGCATCGCCTTTTTTTACAAGGTCCCCTTCTTGTTTTAAAATTTCGGAAACCAAACCGTTAACGGTGGAAAAAACTTGGTATTGGTTTTTACTTTTTACTAATCCTGAAGCATAAACACTTTCGGTGATGGCCTCAGCGCCCACTTTAGTTTCTTCTACTTTTTTGGAACAAGAAATTAAAAACGATATGACAATAAAAATCGAAATATGTTTCATGTCCTAATTGTTTTATGGTGACATAAAGTTAGTCAACAAAAAGCAAAATAGATAGCCTAATATTGTGGCTTGCCTATGAGAGATATCAGGCAATGATGCTCGCAATTGCAACAACATGCCTTAAACGTCATAAACAACAAATCAAACAGATCCACCTATATGATTGCGACATCAACTTTGGTGTTTATTGTTTTTTTAGCAAGAGTGTAATTTTATTAAAATCGGCGGCTGTATTGATGATTTTTCTAAAACCTTCAAATTGATCCACTGCGAAATAAGCGTTGTTATAGGATTCTTCCACCATCACTGTTATTTTATTGCCTGTTTGGGTATAATTGGATTTAAAAAAGGCAGTAATTTGATCGCCTGATTTTAGTTCATTTTTGATGTTGAGCTTTTCAAGTCCTTGTACAGTATACCCACTAGGCACTTCGAAAACAATTTTACGTTTGTAACCATGCGCATAAAGGGCATATATTTGGTAATGTCTTTTTTCTTCTTGGTACAATTCAGATTGTGGACCAATGCAGTTGCCGATTTTGAAAATAAAATTATTACCGGCTGTCTCAGTCATGTTGGTAGTTTCAACAATGCCACTGCAAATAAAAGGCAAATTGTATTTTTTAAATTCATTTAATTCAAAATTTTGGGCTGTTGGTAGTGATACTTTTGTGTTTTCGAGTCCCAGGTTAAGGAGTTCCTTAATAAATTCTTCTCGCTTAGCCCCTGTATTGTAATAATAATAAGCCCTTGAGCCTGCTGCAGGAAATCCTTGCATGCTGCGTGTGATATTTTGTGTTAATTTGTTTTTAGCAGGATCAAAGCTGATGTCTAAATCTAAATTGTCATAACTGCTGCTCACGTCCACCGTTTCGATGCGTTTAATTGAATTGGTGGCACTGTATGCATCGCCAATTAAGAAGGGCTTAATGAACAAGGCTTTTTGATCATTTACCGAAGGGGGGGTGAGGCCATAACGGTATAAAATGTTCTCATACGAAAAGTATTTTTTTGTTTCAGGTATGTAAAATAAAATTTCGGTGAGGAAGGAATAACTTTCAAATTCGGAATCAAATATTTTGTCGTTGCGATCGCTTGTAGCAACTAGCTCGTAATTAATTTGGCATTTATCCAACAACAGTGAGGTGAGTTTGTTTTGGTAAAATTTTGTGAGCCCTTTTTTCTCTAAACATTCGGTCATGGTTAAATCGCCGCTGCTTTCCATGCTGCCAATGTCGTTTTTTATATACGCTTCAATAGCAAATACTTTTTCGTCGGTGCTTGACAGTTTTTCGAGGTTTAATTTTTTGTTAATCTTTTGTACTGTTTTGGCATCGTCCTTTTCTAAAGTATGGTAGTTTTTAATGGCTTGTTTTGAAAAATCGGAAAAGGTGTATAGTTTTTTGCTTCGGTTATTGGTGTTTACCGATAATTTAATTTCGGCATGCGGGTATTTTTCATATGAGCTGGTATATTTTTCTTCAGGTGTGGGTTGGATGTTTTTTAGTTCGAATACTTTAAAGTTTTTTGATTCATCACTGCTGTCTTTCGCCGTGCTCATACCATTGTAAGTTTTGCTGTCGTATTCCAAATAACGGGGAGAGATAATTTGTAATTGGTAATTTTTTACCAAGTATTTGGAATTCACGTATTCGGAAGTGTAATATGATACACTTACTCTTTTGAGGTAGAAGTATTCGATGATGGCATTTTTTTCTAAGCCTTCTAAGGCAAGTATATTGTAGTTTTCGCCATCTTCATTGATGCTTTTCATGTCGCCTTTAAACAATTCGATGGTGCTGCCGTTTTCCTTTATAATTCTACATTTAAGCGTGAGTAATTCAGATGAATTGGCTACAGGAATATAGATTTTGTTAAACTTATCGATGATGGAAATGTCGTTGATTGCAATGGCACGGTAATAAAATAAATAATTTTCAATGTCATCATTGGGATTCACAATTATTTCCTTTGCTTTTATCTCATCGAGTACAACGGCTTTGTTGCTTTTTAGTTCTTGAGCAGAACAAGTGTTAACAGGCGTCTTCTCTTTAAAATCAAAATTGCGGTATTGCAACGATTGCGCAAAAATGTTGCCGATGGCGAGCAGAGCGAATGTAAAACTTAGCGTTTTTTTATTCATGTTATTTTGATTTAATAAGTATGGTTTCTAAATAGGCTTTGTTGAGGTTTTCAACCATGTCGTTCCAATCCTTAAAGTCGCCTTTTTTAAGCAGTAAATGGTTCACTGTGATTTTTTTATCGTAGGTGATGTTGTTGTTTTGGCGCGCGTATTTAATTTCAAAAGAAAATTGTTCATTGGTATATGATTTATTGGCCGGTAATTGCTCTATGGTTTTATCGGCCGGAATGCTCAATTGGATGTGTTGCACCAATTCATATTTATACTCATTGGTAATATCGTG
>JBAXXZ010000267.1:0-4068 GCA_037127575.1 Bacteroidota bacterium
AATTCATTCGAGCCCAGATACAGTAAAAACTTTCGTATTTCTTGTTGAAACACGATCATTACTGCAATTACACCCAAATTTACAAACTTGCCTAAAATGCTGGATAACAATTTTAAATCGAAGGCTTTGATAACGATGTAAGCAAAATATATAAAAGCCAAACCAATAAAAATATTGATGGCCGATGTGCCCTTCACCAAATTATAGGCCAAGTACAAAATAATGGCCACCAATATAATGTCGACAGCATCATTAATGCCAAACGTAATAAACAACTGAATAAAGGCCGTTGGGAACATGTTTATTTTTTATTTTTAGCGATATAGGATTCGTACATCTGGTGCACAATACCGTCGGAAAGACCAACTTGCGGCACAAATACCTTTTCAATGTTGGCATTTTTCATTACCGTTAAAAATATTTTGGCCGCGGGAATAATTACATCTGCACGATCGGGCTTTAAATCCAAACGTTCAATCCTCTCTTGGTAGGTATATGAACAAAGCATGTCATAAATATCTTTTAACTTGTCGTAACTCAAATGTTTGGTTTCTTTTTTGCCGCTCATTTTAAATATTTTGTTGATGTTACCGCCCGAGCCAATGCCAAACAATGGATGAATGCCAACGGTATTTCGTTTTAACCAAACACGCATTTCTTCCATTTCGTCTTTATCAACTTTATCCAACAACATCCTTACGGTGCCAATGTTAAACGATTTAGCGGCAATCACTTTGCTGTCGAAGTACAAAGTAAGTTCGGTGCTTCCGCCGCCCACATCGATGTACAAATAAGCGTGTTTTGGATTAATTAATTGTTCAATGTGATTCGAGAACACCAAGGCGGCTTCGTTTTTACCATCAATAATTTCGACAGTTAAACCGGCCTCCGCTTTAATGCGGCCAATAATATCGATTCCGTTACTGGCGTCGCGCATAGCACTTGTTGCTACTGCACGGTAATCTTGCACGCCATAAGCTTTAATGAGATTCGAAAAGCCTTTTAATGCCATGATCAAGCGCTCGGCTTTTGCCGCAGAAATGGTTTTATTCACAAACACATCTTCGCCCAAACGCACCGGCATACGAATGAGTTCTTCTTTACTGTAATGCGCTTTTCCATCTACTATGTAAACTCTGCTAAAAAGTAAGCGGATGGCGTTACTTCCTATGTCAATTGCGGCAAATACCATGTTATCGAATTTGTTTTAAGTTGCTTGTATTGGTTTTTTGATCGTGCTCTCTTTTTAAATAATTGTAAATTTCATCTTGTACTCGCACCCTTTTCTCGCCGGCTTTTGGTTTCTTGTATAAATTGTCTTGCTTGCGATCAATGATACGCACTTTTGTATTACCGGATAATTGAATGGCCACAATGTCTTTTATTTTTTTGCGTATGGCCGAATCGTATATTGGTACAGCTACCTCACTGCGGTTGTCCAAATTTCGGCTCATCCAATCACCCGATGAAATATAAATTTTTTCTTCGCCATTGTTGTGGAAAATAAAAATGCGGGCATGCTCCAAATATTTGTCTACTATACTATAAGCTTTAATGTTATCACTCCAGCCTTCCATTTCGGTTACCAACGAACAAGCACCGCGAATAATTAATGTAATTTGCACACCAACTCGGCTGGCTTCATATAATTTGGTAATCATTTCGCGGTCAACCAAACTGTTCATTTTTAAAAATATTTCCGCTTTTTTTCCGGCCTTGGCATTGTTGATTTCCTTTTGCACCAAATTGGTTAAATCTTTGCGCATGTAAAATGGCGCAACCAGCAGGTGGTTAAATGACTGCACTTTAAAATTATTTTCATAAAAATCAAATACCTTGTTTAATTCCGATGCTATGTCTTTGTGCGCGGTGAGCAATGAAAAATCGGTATAAATACGTGAGGTTTTTTCGTTGAAATTACCGGTGCCAATGTGCGCATAATGCACGTCCTTGCCTTTTTCGCGGGTGGTAATCACAAATAGTTTTGAATGCACTTTTAAACCGGGCACACCATATACCACCCTTGCGCCTTCTTCATGTAATTTTTTCGCCCAATATATATTGTTCTCTTCATCAAAGCGGGCTTGTAATTCAACCAACACCAAAACACTTTTTCCATTCTTCACGGCATTAATTAGCGCATTGGCAATTTTAGAAGAATCTGCCACTCGGTATAGGGTTATTTTGATACTGATAACACTTGGATCAATGGATGCTTCTCGCAATAAATTAATGATGTGATTGTATGTATGGTAGGGGTAATGAAGTAAAACATCTTGTTGTTTTATGGCATATAAAGTGGTATTAGGATTAGATGCCAAGTATTTGTTTTGTAATTGTACAGGATGATTGTAAATCAAATCTTTTTCCCCCAATGCCGGAAAATCGATGAAGTTTTTAAAATTGTGGTAGCGCCCACCCGGTATGGCATTGTCTTTTTTAGCCATGCCAAGTTTCCTCATGATGTATTTTAACATATCGTCGGGCATGGCTGCATCATAAACAAAACGCACCGGTTGACCTTGTTTTCTCGCCTTCACACTTTTCGAAATTTTTTCAATCATGCTTTTGCTCACATCGTTGTCAATTTCCAACTCGGCATCCCTGGTGAGTTTTACATTATAAGCTTCGGCTGTTTTAAACCCAAAAACATTAAAAATTAAATCGGTATTAAATCTTATCACATCATCAATCATCATGATAAAATGCTTTTTACCCACCTTAGGTAAAATAACAAAACGCGATACCGAACCGGAAGGAATTTCAATCAAAGCAAATTTGTCTTTTTTTTCCGACTCAGTAGATATCAATTTTAAAAATAAATAACTGGCCTTGTCTTTCATGTAAGGAAATTCCTTGTGTTCATCAATCATCACAGGGAATAAATTCGACATCAAATCATTTTGAAAATAAGATTGTATGTATTTTTTTTGTACCGGATTTAATTGTTTTTCATTGACGATAAACACATTTTTTTTGGCCAACTCTATCAACAATTCTTGGTAAATGGCTTCAAATTTATTTTGCTGTTCAATCACCTTTCTTTGCAAACGGGTTAACAAGTCTTTAGGATCTTCATCATAAATTGAAATGGCCTTTTTACCTAACTTTACCAAACGCTTTACGGTTGCAACACGCACCCTGTAAAATTCATCGCGGTTATTACTGAAAATACCTAAAAATTTCAAACGTTCTAAAAGTGGTGTTGTTTTGTCGGCGGCTTCCTGCAAAACCCTTTCATTAAAAGATAACCAGCTAATCTCTCGGTTCAAGTAGGGCATTAATTTGCTTTTCATAGTCTCTGCTAATTATTTTTTTTATTCATTTTTGGATATTGAAAATACTTTAATTCGGCGCTTTCAAATTTCACGTTCTTCCAGTTTTTACAATTAAAAATTAAAGTAAACAGGCCGCAAGTAGGCACTTCATCAATGCTACCTGATTTTAAAAAAGCATTGCAAGCTTCGGTGGTGGCGGGATTATGGCCAACTAACATCACATGTTGATCAGTGTCGTTTTGTGATTGAATAAAACTTAATAGAAAGTGCACACTGGTTTCATACAAGCGTGGTTCTAGTTGAAATTGTTGCATCCGAAAATTCAAAGTGCGTGCAAATATTAAGGCCGTACTTAAGGCCCTGGTAGCGGTACTCGTGTATAGTCGATCAGGTATTAAATTTTCATTTAAAAATATGGCACTGCCTTCATAAGCATCTAAATAACCACGCTCATTCAAGGCTCTATCTATGTCTTTTAAGTCGTTATTTGCCCAGTCGCTCTTGGCATGCCTTAAAAAAGTAATCTGCTTCATCACCAACGGTTAAAAAATCATTCCAAAATAAATTACTTTAAATGATAAATTTACGCAAAAGTGATTTTGTTATGAGTAATAATTCAACAATCAAATGCCCAAACTGTCAACATGAGTTTGAAGCCAGTGATGCCATTAAACTCGAAATTCAGGAGAAGTTTAGAAAAGAAGCACAAGACTGGAAAAATAAAAAGGAAGAAGAGTACAAGAAAAAGGACGAAGATTACCAAAAACAGTTGAATTCAGCCCTCAACCAA
>JBAXXZ010000268.1:0-4065 GCA_037127575.1 Bacteroidota bacterium
TATCAGACCCATCCAAAATAATGTCATACTTGCTGATAATATTTAAGGCATTCTCATTATTTAAACGCAAAAAATAACAATCTACTCGAACATCCTGATTCAAGGCTATTAATTTTTTTGCAGCCACCTCTACCTTTGCTAAACCAACATCCTCAGTGCTGTACAATACCTGCCTTTGCAAATTCGACAGATTCACAACATCATCATCCACAATACCGATGCAGCCAATGCCTGCAGCAGCCAAATACTGAAGTGCAGGGCAACCCAATCCACCAGCGCCAATTACTAAAACCCTTGCCTTCAACAATGCCTCCTGCCCCTTTTTGCCAAATTCCTTTAAACTGAGGTGCCGACTATAACGCGTGTAATTTATTTTTCCTTCCATTTTAACCTCCCGAAAATGCAGGTAATAAAGCAATGACATCTTGCTCTTGTAACTTCACGCTCTGATGCACCATCTTTTTATTGACAGCCATTTTAAATTGCAAATTTTGAATGCCCGGAAACTTTTGCTGTAAAAGCGATATAAGTTCATCACTGTGATGCAAATCTTCCATCCATAGTTCATCTGACTGAATAATGTCTTTTAATTGACCAAATATTAAAATCCTAATTTTCATTTTCTAATTTCCGTTTTGCTTCTTCCAAATGGCTTTCAGTGTTCACATTAAAGAAAAAATCCTCTCCAAATAAATCGTTCTTATCCACATGCAAATGCAATGTATTAAAATTAGCCATTATATCTTGAAGTTTAAAAACACCTTTATTGATACTTTTTTTCCAAACTTCTAAACACGATTTGCTAAGCACTGAAAAAAGTGGCTCCGGATGATTTTGATAAAAAGGCAATACGATGTCATGTCCTTCAGACTTCTCGATCACAAAGGCAATTGCATCAGTATTCACAAAGGGCATATCGCAGCTAATCACAAAAATCTTATCACGGTTACAATTATCTAAGGCCGTATAGATACCACCGGCGGGACCAATGTTTTGAATTGCATCAGGAATGACTTTGTAGCCAAACTGCTCATAAGCCTGGTTATTTGAAACAATGACAATTTCGTTAAAACAAGTTTCCAATTTCTCAATCAAAATTTGGGTAATCGATTTTCCCGACAGCATCAACAATCCTTTGTCGCGGCCCATTCGGCTACTTTTGCCGCCTGCCAAAATATAACAAGAGTAATTTTGATTGTCGCTCATGAACTAAGTTAAAAACAATTTAATGGCTGCAATACTTAAAACCGAAACCAATAGAAAACGTAAAATTTTATGATCGAATTTTTTTGCACCAAAGTATGACCCTAATAATCCTCCAGATAAAGCTATCAATAACATGAGGTAAATATCCGTTGTTGCACTGAGTCCATGTAATGAAAGTCCTCCAAGTCCGGCCAAAGAATTTACAAAAATAAACAAAGCCGAAACGGCGGCGGTTTCTTTCATGTTGGCCCAACGAAACAATAAAATAAGGGGGCTCAAAATGATTCCGCCACCAATACCAATCAATCCGGATAACAAGCCTATGACCAAGCCGATTAACAATGACAGTAAAATATTTTGTTTTTCTAAGGTTTCACGTTCTTGAGGGTTTAATCCCACGAGGCGAAAAATGGGAAACAAAAGTAGAACAGCGAGTATTTTTTTATATACCTGAGCATTCACCGACATCATGCCGCCTATAAAAGCAGCAGGAATGGATGTGATGGCAAATGGCAAAAATAATTTGAATTTAAAAAAACCCGAATGGTAATATTGCACAAAGGCGATGGCTGAAACAAGAATGTTTAAGAAAATGGCTGAACTTTTCATGTATTCGGGACTAAAGCTGAACAAGGCCATTAGGGCCAAATAACCACTAGCACCGCCGTGACCAACGCTGGCATATAAAAAGGCCACCACAAATAACAACAAATAAAATAAGATGGTGTATTCGCTCATGGCGCTCAGCTGAAAATAAATTTTATAATATGTGTACTTCGACTAAATCACCTTTTTCAAAAACAGATTTTTCTTCCTCTAAAACAGCAATGCAATCGGCCATAGCAAATGAGCTCATCAAATATGATTCTTGTGCTTGTAAAATTTCAACCTGATTTCCATGAAGTCTTGCTTTTAAAAAATGGGTTAATCCTGGTTTTTTTTGATACGCTTCTAAAAGCGGCAAGTGGAGATTTTTCTTTTTTGATGCAGGCAAATCCATTAAACAATTTAATGCCGGCAATACATATTCATAAAAACATGTTAGCAAAGATGCCGGATTACCCGGTAATCCAAAAACAGGAATATGGTCTTTAGTGCCAAAAAACATAGGCTTTCCGGGTTTTTGTTTAATTTTATGAAACACAGTTTTTACACCACAATGATTTAATGCAGGCGCAACAAAATCGTATTTTCCAACCGACACACCACCTGACAAAATAATGAGATCGCTATTTTGTAAACAGTCGTTTATCACATCTTCTATCTCTTTCTGATTATCCAATACAGCGTGAATGCCTTGTACATGAATGCCCAATTCAATGAGCGCAGCATTTAAACTATAGGTATTGCATTCAAATACCTTGCCCACTTCAAGATGCGTGCCCGGCGCATTTAATTCATTGCCTGTGCTAATAATCGACACACGTGCTTTTGGAATCACCTTTATTTTAGCAAATCCTAAACAAGCAATATAAGCCGACATGCCGGGATTAATAATGACACCAGTTTTCAATGCCAAATCACCCGCTTTAATTTGAGACCCTTGCAAACGAATGTTCATGCCTTTTTTAATGGCAGGGTCTTTTAAAAAAAGTTGCTCATTTACAAGTTCCACTTTTTCTTGCATAATCACCGTATCATAGGTTTCAGGCACTTTTGCGCCGGTAAAAATGCGAACAGCACTTGCGACTTGGGAAAATTGTTCAGGATTTTCGCCAGCTGCCACTTCCCCAATAATTTCGAGAGAAACATGATTTTTAGACTCTTCAAAACGAAAAGCATATCCATCCATGGCCGATTGATGAAAGGGCGGCGAATCGCTAGTGGCATATAGATCTTCTGCCAGTACACAAGCATTGGCTTCATATAAATCCACCAATTTCACTTGAAGCACCTTACAATGAGCGTGAATAAGTTGTTTTGCTTCTTGAACTGAAATCATTGTTAATGCGATATAGTTGACTAAAATACAACAAAATTACTTTCACTGAAAGTCCCTGATTTAGGAATGTAACACATGTTACACGCCATAACCTTAAACTGTGACGTGTTGGTTCAAAATTGCATTGGGTATGAATTTCATGCAATTTGCCAATGATTGATTGTATTTTTTTTGAGTATTCACCTCATATTTTTTAGCCTCTGTGAAATCTGTAAGTTGAAATCGATTTATTAATGCACCTTTGATATAGATTTCAAGTAACTGCTTTGGCCATGCTTGATAGAATTAAGTATTACAAATAAATTCACAAACAATCTTTTTATGAAACATCAAAACGTTATCGGAATATACATGGATCATGCGAAAGCCGAACTCATCGAATACACACAAAAACATCATGCTGCAGAAAGCATTGCATCCACCTTTACACATGATGTAAAAGCAACGAGCATTGGTAAAAGCGAGCAGTTAATGCATAACAAGGAACAACATTCGCAGGAAGCTTATTTTAAAAAAATAGGTGAATCTATTCTGAAACATCAGCATGTTTTATTGTTTGGTCCAACTGAAGCAAAAACCGAATTAAAAAATGCTTTGGAAAAAGACCATCATTTTAAAGATATTGTATTGACAATCAGAGACTCTAATAAACTTACACCCAATCAAAAACAAGCTTTTGTAAATGATTATTTTCACAATTGCATTTAATTGCACAGAAAATAAAATATGCTTAAATTTATTTCACTTAAAAGTTTAAGGCATGAAGACAATACTTTTAATTGAAGATAACGTAGAAATTCTTGACAATTTAAAGGAATACATGGAATTAGCCGGATACCCTATTCTCACTGCATCTAGCGGGGAAGAAGGCTTAGAAATGGCCTTAAAATACCATCCTGATTTAATCGTATGTGATG
>JBAXXZ010000269.1:0-4061 GCA_037127575.1 Bacteroidota bacterium
CGCCTTCCGAAAGCGAAAACGACGTTTCGTGCCTCTGCTATCTCGCGTGCTCGCCCAAAAGTATATTAACCTTTGTCGTTTTCTGCTTCGGAACCGCGCTTTCCGTTCCAAGCCCCGCTTGCCATTGCGCTGTTTGTGCGGCTGCGGGGTCTTTCAGCCGCCTCGCTCGCCAAACAGCAAGCAATGGCTTCGCGTTGCTTTCCACTATAATCGCTGGCGCATATATTTTAAAAGCCTTTATTCTGCTCAACCCTTAAAATCTTGCAATCCCCAAAACCCTGTATAAACTTAAAAAGCAGACGATCACCGTCTGCCTTTGAAAAAATATTGAAATAAAATAAAAATTTAATTTGCCATATTGGCAACAAACTGATCAAATAAATAACGTGCATCATATGGCCCCGGATTCGCCTCAGGATGGTACTGCACCGAAAATACTTTTTTATCCTTTAACCTAAATCCTTCAATCGTTTTGTCATTTAAATTCACATGCGTAATTTCAATGTTACTGTTGTTTTTCACATCTTCTTCACTCACTGTAAATCCATGATTTTGTGAAGTAATTTCACTCTTATTGCTAATCAAATTTTTCACCGGATGGTTAATTCCGCGGTGACCGTTATGCATTTTATAGGTCTTAATATTTTGTGATTGCGCCAATAACTGATGCCCCAAACAAATGCCAAATACAGGCAAGCCACTGTTCACCAATTCCTTTACCAATTTAATTTCATTTGGCATGGCACCCGGGTCACCGGGACCATTGCTCAACATAATGCCATTTGGTTTAAAGGCCATTACATCTGCCAATGTGCTTTGCATCGGGAATACTTTTAAATAACAATCACGCTCAGCCAACGAACGTAAAATATTGGTCTTTACGCCAAAATCAATCACCGCCACTTTATGTTTAGCGCTCTCATTGCCAAAGTGAAATGCTTTATCACAGGTCACCTTCGACGATAATTCCAATCCATCCATGCTCGGTACTTTTTTCAACAGAGCCTTTAGTTCATCAATGCTTTTCCCTTCCGATGAAATAATACAATTCATCGCTCCCTTGTTACGTATGTAACGCACAATGGCACGCGTATCCACTTCACAAATTGATACAATATTTCCCGCCTCAAAATACTCTTGCAAACTTTGTTGTGCCCTTGGTCGCGAATAACCATGGTTGAATTTCTTACAAACCATACCGGCAATTTTAATGCTGTCGCTTTCAGTTTCCGAATTTTCAATACCGTAATTACCAACATGGGTATTGGTCATCACAACAATTTGCCCGTAGTAAGAGGGATCGGTAAAAATTTCCTGGTACCCGGTCATGCCGGTGTTAAAACAAATCTCCCCCGTGGTGGTGCCAATCTTGCCTGCAGCCTTGCCTTCAAAAACTTTCCCGTCTTCTAACAACAATATGGCCTTCGAAACAGTTGAATACTTTAATTGCATGAATTTTTCTTAAAATTTGATGGCGAAGTTATGACATTCTAGCTGTTTAAAACTTTGCCTGTTAATTTATTTTCAAAACTCTGTTTACAAACAGCCTCCCAATAGCGTGCTGACCAAGCTTTTATTTCCACGAAAAAAAATAAATTCACTAATAAATTAACGGAATCAATCTTTTTACAACAAAAACACCTGATTTTGCAGGGCTTTTCATTAACTATTAATATTTGTTAATTAAACTTTCTATAATTATATTTACGGGTTATTAAAGCGCTCACTTGAATGAGTAAAAGTTTAACCTTTTAAAAACATTATCAGTAACTTAGCTATATCAAAACGATTAATATGAAAGTCTTATTAAATTCCGCAAAGTCAAGCACTTACTCCGACATTTCGCATAATCGAAGCAACCAGAACACACACACTATGAAAAAAATACTTTCGCTTTTTATCTTTCTCGGCCTTTTCTCAATCACCAAAGTTCAGGCACAGGCACCCCAGTTTAACATCACACCTAATGTTCAATGTTACAATGGCATAAGTGTTTATAACGTAACCGCGGCTGTTACCGTATCAGTGCCTGCTTCTGCTTCCTACAGCTGGCAAGTAAGCGCCTTTAATCCTACTACGGCTTGCCCGCCTTCATCTGTTATTTCAGGGCCTCCTTCAAGTTCAATTTGCGCATTAACAACAACCTGTTGTGGTGTTTATCAAATTTTTTGTAATGCTTACGCATCTAACGGCTCATTCATCACCCAATTAACCAACACTTTTCAAATTGTTTGTCCTTCAGGTGGTTCAATCACCGTGGCCGGCACAAATACCAATAACGCCATGTGCGTAGGTAATAGCGCCACTTTAACAGGTAACGGCGCCGTTACTTATACTTGGACCAGCTCTACAGGCGGCTCTACGGCCAATTTAGGTGCAGGAACCAGTGTTGTCGTCACCCCAACATCCAACACAACTTACACCATGGTGGGTCAAACTGCCTTGGGATGCCCCATCACAGCCACCACCGCAATCCTTGTGCAAAGTGCCACATTCACAATTTCACCAACATCAGTTTCACTCTGCCCCGGGGCACCTGTAGTTTTTTCATCCACATCTGCTGTTCAAACTGGCACGGCCTTATACACACCGGGCACAGTTACCACAGCTATTCAATGGTATAATCCGGCATCCTCCTTAATTGCCACCACTGCTATACTTAGCACAACCGCCACTAATGGCGTTTATAATGCTGTGCTAGTTCACACAGGCGCTGCAGGCTCTTGTTCGGTGACTAAAACGGCAACCATAACGGCACTTTCCACCATACCTGTTACCATTACAACAACCCCTGCAAGTGGTTCTGTTTGTCCCGGTTCTGTTATTAGTTTAACAGCCACTTCCCAACAAACTGTTGCTACTAGTTATTCCTGGACAGCACCAAGCCCAACACTAACAGGCAGAACTTATACGCGCACAATCAATGGCCCCGGCCCAACCAATTTTACAGTTAACGTGAATTATTTCGGATGTACAGGTCAAGCTACTTTTGCTGCCAATATTGCAACAATCACGCCTTCCCTTACAGCGTCATCTCCTTCTTCATGTCCAGGCAAAAGTATAACCCTTACTGCCTCCGGTGGTATCACCTATACCTTCTCTCAACAAACAGGCGGCGGTGGGATTTTTCCTTTAGTCAATGCCACATCTACTACAGCCATACATTCACCTAGTTCATTTCAATTAAATGCCCCTATGCACTACATTGTTAGCTCTAGTAGTGTGGGCTGTACAGGTAGTGCCACCATTACTGTTGGTTTGTTAGCACTTAACGTGAAGGTTACACCAAACCCTACCAGCTATTCTGTTTGCCCGAATCGTACTGTTTGTTTTACACCTGGTAATGGAGCCGGTACCACATATACCATGCAGAGCTTTAACTTTGCCAACACATTTGCAAGCGGCACTAATTACACCACCACCAATTGTCATAACCCCGGCAATTCTTTCCCGCACACATATGTTATCATCGGCGATAGTGCCGGTTGTAATGGCCAAATATCAGTAATGATTAATTCCCTAACATTAAGTCCTAGCATTACGCCTTCTTCTTTTTCTATCTGTCCAGGCAGAACCATAAGTCTTACTTCAACAGGCGGTGCAGGTACTACTTATACATTTACTGCTCCTTATCCTACCAGCCTTAGCAACTCAGTAATTCCTAAAGCCACAGCTACATTAAACACTGTTCAAGGCTTCACAACCATTGCGGCGCCTGGTGCATTCCCATACACTTATGTTGTAAATGTCGATAGTTTAGGTTGCAGTGGCAGCGGTAGTGTTACCATTGGTTTACTAACTCTAACCCCATCCTTAACTGCATCATCTGCCTCAGTTTGCCCTAATGCACAATTTACTTTAACAAGTACAGGGGGTGCCAGCACCAGCTACACATTTATTGCTCCACCAACCAACAGTTTTGCAATAGGAACTTCTACAAGTGGCACCTCTTTCTTCACCACCACTTCAGCTACCATGTTCCCCTCAACGTATTCGGTTTATGTTGATAGTTCAGGTTGCCAAGGCACCAACACGGTAATCATTAATGCGCTCAATATTGG
>JBAXXZ010000270.1:0-4060 GCA_037127575.1 Bacteroidota bacterium
TTATGGTAGAGTTTTATCAAAGTAATAAAGAACAAATTCGACAGAACTTTTTATTAATGGTTTTGTTGATTTTGATTTCATTGTCTTCATTAAACAATTAATTGCATTTGCTGCACTTGTGCGAATTGCTTAATTTTATTGGTGAAGAAGCAAAATGAATTACCTCGCACACGCATTTTTATCGAATAATAAAAACCATTTACTTGTTGGCAATTTTATTGCGGATCATTTGAGGGGGAACCAATTTGGCCATTTACCCGAAAACATCATTGAAGGCATTCACCTACACCGTAGGATAGACACATTTACTGATGCGCACCCCGAATTTAAAAAAGCAAAGCGTATTTTTTACCAAGGTTTTGAAAAGCACAGTGGGATTTTGGTTGATATTTATTTTGACCACATTCTGGCCAAAAATTTTGAAAAATATGCTTCTTCAACACTGCATGAATTTTCAAGTACAGTTTACCGCGTGTATGCCGAGCACACTGATCATTTGCCACACAGTAGCAGTAGATTTTTAGAGTATGTGATGAAAAACAATGTGTACCATGCTTATGCAAGCAGCGAAGGCATTGAAAAAGTATTGTACCACCTGTCGCAACGCATTCAACACAATGTGCAATTAGAGACATCCATGGCTTTGTTTCGAGCAAATGAACCCGAACTGCTGGAATCATTCGACTCATTTTTTATTGATGCTTGCAACACTTTTTTAATAGATTAATGCCATTCCTTTTTAAAAATAGCTTTTTGTTTACTATCCTCTTTTGTTGTTTGGCAATTGTAAGCGGTTGCAAAAAAAACTTAAACAACCCTTCTCCACCGGCACCTGTAGCGTGTTTTAGTACCTCAAACAATTTTCAAAAAATCGGCGAAAGCATCAACTTTAGTAATTGCTCCGAAAATTTTGATTCAGTGAAATGGGATTTTGGCGATGGCATTACATCCACTGAAATCAATCCTGCACACCAATACACCCGAACAGGTCAATATGAAATTGCTTTAGATGTATTTAAAATCAATCATTCGGATCGTGTCACTAAAAAAATTGTAATTGCCAATCAAATTCAGATGGATTTTTCTGTTTTGATGAAAAATTTTAAAGGCGCTGTTACAAGTGGTACTTTCGCTTGCCAATTTTTTGCCGTCAACGGCAACAATATTCCAAAAGCATTGATAAGTCTTAATTATCCAAACATTAAAAGCGCCAATTACACAATAAAAGCCGATCTGAGTGGATTGTACCTTGTAAACAATCCATCTTTAACACAGGGCTTTAAAATGATCGCATACAACGCACAAGGTCCTATTGATAGCCTGGTAAGCCAACCAATCAACACCATAGAAAGTGATGCCTATTTGAATTATTCGGCTAATCTTAATTTTTGTGATTTAAATTATTCCATAACTTTGAAATACCTTAACTAAACACTATTTGCCTGCACACTCTGTTTAACATACTTCCTGAGTAGCTGTGTTTAAACCTAATTAAACATCACATTAGGCGCTATTCAAAAGATTTCATCACAAGTGGCCTTGTAATAAACAAGATGGATGATTATTTTTATGAAAAGCAATTAAACTTGAAAAAAACGAGCCATTGGTCAGGTAAAAAATTAATTCTTTTTTCTCTCATAAGCATCTCTCTTGCCTTACTAATTGTTGAGTTAATTTGCAGGGGTGTATTTTGGTTACAGTACGGCAAATATCACACAACATTGGCCGTGCAGTGGAATCCGAGGTGGATTTCGGATACCAATTTAATTTGGACCAACCGTCCGTATTATTTGGAAAGCACTCATCATTTTCAACATAATGAAGTTGGTATGCGCGTAAAGCGTGGAGATGTGATTATGCCTGTAAAACAAGAAAACGACTATTGGGTTTTCCTTTTCGGCGGTTCAGCAATGGCCGGTATGGGCTCAAATAAGGATGGTGAGTGGTTAAAAATAACAGGCGTTTACGATCATCCCATCAATGAATCAATCGACGGTTACTTAGAAAAAATGCTTCAATCACACCTTAAAAACAAAAGAGTGAGGGTTTTTAATGCTGCAGTTTCGGGTCACAGCATTTATCAGAGTCGTTTGCGATACCTTTCATTAAAAAAATACAAACCCGATTGGATTATTTCAATGGATGGTGTGAATGAACCATATTATCTGAATGAAACGGACGATGTGATTGATTATTTAAAAAAACAATGGGACAAAAATCCTGCACAAAATTTTATAGAAACAACTTGGTCGCAAAAAATATTTCACACAGCCTTTTATTTTTTATTAAATCGTAGTATATATAATTTTCATGAAAATACGCGCGTTTCAAATGTGCATGACTCACTTCAATTTTATCAAAACAAATGGGTACATCACAAAATAACTGAACCTCATGAAACCCTTGTAAATTCAGGTCTTAGCAAGGCTATAGATTCATACTCAAATCAAGTCACAAGCTTTATCAGCCAATTAGAAAGCGATAAACAAAAATATCTATTGCTTTTACAACCACACCTATCATTAAGAGACACCGGCAAACTTAGAACCACAGAAAAGGCAACTTACAATTATTACCTAAGTTTAGCGAATGACACTTCTGTAACTTTTTTAAAATTACTTTATAAAGAGTTTCATCAGCAAAAAATGGAGAATGGCCAATTCTGCCGGATGCAGCAAGTGCATAAATGGCAGCACCAAGTATTTGTTGATTATTGCCATTTCAGTAAAGACACGAATAAAAAAATTGCCATGGAAATTTGCAATTACATTATTTCAAATGGGAAAACAAGTCCTTTTGAATAAAACAAAAATTCAAGACATATTTATCCGGAGCTAAATTGTCAGTACTTTGGAATTTATTGAATGACATTTTTTGCTTCTCTATGCTGTTTTTTGGCGCCGAACAGGCCTTCACTTCAGCCTCCCTTGCCCATTGCGGTGTTTGTAAGCCTGCGGTAGCTTCCTGTGGTCGCTTCCTCGGCTAACAAACACCAAACAATCGTCTGCTGGTGGGCTTTCTTTCAGTCCTTGGCGCATTTCTGTTCATTTAATGGTATTTTTCACCGCTTATTTTAAACTTGTTAATCAATCGATTAGAAACTATTTTTCATTTCAAGTTATGAAACTTATAATAGTTTTTTTTAAATTCGTTTACACGCCAACTCATGAGAAAATTAAAAACACAATCTAAATTACTTTTCCTTACAATCATTCCATTTTTATTTTCTTGTGAAAAAAGTGAAAACATCAATGCTTCTGGAATTATCTATTCAAAACACCATGTGCCAATGCCATTTCTAACTTTTACGGTGGATTATTCCAGAGGCGGTAAAAATGAGATTGCCGGCTCTTTTACACTGATTACAAATGAAAACGGATTTTACGCATATGGCTCAAAGAGCAGAAGCTATTTGTTTTATTCGAATATAACCCATCTTGAAGGTATGTTTATTAATGGCAAAGATTCGGGCAGTTCTTCAGGCGGTTTTTCTAGAGCAAGAGATGTAGAGATTATCTTGCACTAAATATTTTATAAAGGTTACTTTTGATAATTAGGCTAAACCTTTTAACTTTTACAAAATACTCTACTCGGGCTTTTTAGAGTTTCTAATCCCGAGCGCAGTGCAACGGCGTCTCGGGAGACATACCTTTCAAAATATCACAAAACAAAAAACCCCCACTAAATAAATAGTGAGGGTTCTTTTTAAAATTGGCATCGACATACTCTCCCGGGCTTTAGACCAAGTACCATCTGCGCTGGTGGGCTTAACTTTTGATAGCGCTTGGTGGCAGCGAGGCGCGAGCCGATGCAGGCACTTAGCGCTATCAATCCCGAACGAGCGAAGCGACGATTCGGGACTCTGTTGGGCAGGTATATAAAACAAAAAACCCCGTGTATTTCTACACAGGGTTCTTTCCCGATAATTATCGGGATTTAAAATTGGCATCGACATACTCTCCCGGGCTTTAGACCAAGTACCATCTGCGCTGGTGGGCTTAACTTCTCTGTTCGGAATGGGAAGAGGTGATCCCCACCGCAATAGACGCCATAAAGGGAT
>JBAXXZ010000271.1:0-4045 GCA_037127575.1 Bacteroidota bacterium
GTCTTGGCTTCGTTTTGTGAAAAAGTCATCTCACCTGAAATGGATTACTATTATTTGAGAATGCGTGCAGGAATTGCAAATTATGAATTGGGTAAATACCGAGCAGCTGCCAAACATTTTGAAAAAGCGAAATTATTTAACAATAGCGATGCAATTACCAATTCCTATTTACAATATGCCTACTTATATTGCAACCGCGCTGAAGAAGCGAAACAAGTCGATCAATTCAATAAAAACGCAGTTTTTAAAAACAAATACAATGCCATCACTATTGAGAGTGGTTTCAAAATAACCTCAAGACCTAATATCAATGTAGCTTCTTTAAATGGCATTAGTTTTACACATGGTTTAGGGAAAAAGGCTACCTTAATACATTGTTTAAATTCTTACCTTCAAAATGAAGAGCGTTACAATGTGCAACAGTTGCAATATTATTTGCGATATACTGTAGCTTTAAAAGGCAATTTTAAACTCCAAATTGGCGGGCATTATGTGTTTAGCAATGTAATGCCTAAAAATTACCTTGTTTACGAACCACCGGGCTTCACCCACAAGCCGCCGCCACTCACCCAAACTATTTTAAACATTCCGGCCAACGCAATTTCTTACACCACCATCATTTTGCCAACACAAAAAAATCATGAATACATTGTATCTGCCAATCTCATTAAACAATGCGAGAAAATAGATTTGAATTTTGGCACTACTTTAACCAAATTAGATACCACCAATTTACAAATGTTAAATGCGGGATTTGTATTTTATCCATTCAGCAATAATGATTTTCAAATTGGTTTTCAAACTTATGCTTACACTTTTACACAAACATCTAATTGGCACTTCGCTTTTGCCCCTTCCATCACTGTAAAACTTTTTGACAAATGTTATTTTCAAGCGAATTTTTTTAAGAACCAAAATGTAAATATTGTTGAACAATGCGGCATGTTATTTAATAACTCAATCGATTACACCAATCAACGAATTAGCATTAGTCCGTCTTACATGCTGTCAAAAAAATTAAGCTTTTATGGGACTTATTTTATTGAACAAAAACGGCATTTAAATGACGGTACCAATTATACATACCACCTTTTTTTATTAGGAACAAAATATTATTTTTAATATCATGATTAAAGCCATTGTCATCGACGACCAGAGTATTGCTATAAAAGTCATAGAAAATTTTTCGAAAGAAATCGGTTTTTTAAAATTGGAAAAAACTTTCACCGGAAGTAAAGAAGGCTTGCGTTATCTGGAAAAATTTCCGGCCGATTTAATATTTTTAGACATTGATATGCCTGATATGAACGGCATTGATTTATACAAAAACCTTAAGCAGGATACAATGGTGATTTTTATTACTTCCAGAGCCGATTATGCGGTTGAAGGCTTTAATTTAAATGCGGTGGATTATTTGGTGAAACCTTTTACCTTCGAACGTTTTGAGAAAGCAGTTAGAAAAGCCTACGATTTGTTGCAATTACACAATCAAAGCAATTTAAACAACGATCAAAAAAATTTATTTATCCGTGCCGATTTCAGTTTAATTAAAGTACCGGTTGCAAGCATTATTTATATTGAAGGTTTGGATGATTATTTAAAAATTCACCTCGACAACCAAAAACATTTGGTGGCAAGAATGACCATGAAAAATTTACTTGAAAAATTGCCTTCCAATGAATTTGTACGCATTCACCGCTCATTTATTGTGGCAAACAAATACGTTGAAAAAATAAAAGGAAAATTTATATTTATTAAAGGGAAGGAATTGCCTATTGGTGCCAGTTATGAAGAACAAGCCTTGATAAAATTAACAAGAACTTGAGTCTACAAAAATTATTCAGCCTTAAACACCAAACGTTTTTGCTCTTTGGTAAATAAATACAGTAAATGCCCTTTTAATTTGTATTTATTCACCAAAGGATAAAGTCGCAACAATTCTATTTCTACATCACCAAAGCCCATGCACTGCCTTTTGCCGCTAATAAGGGCCAAGAATTCACATGTAAAATTGGGATTTGTTTTTATTTTGCCACTATAATTATTACAAAATTGACCTTTGAAAATAGTATCGCCTTCAAACCACAATTCGGCACGCACATGATCACCAATTGCTTTCACCACACCAGTTTCTAAATTATCAATACTCATTAGTACCCATCTTGGTCCTGATAAAGTTTGTGCTTGATAAAAATTAAATGAAATAATTAAACTAAAAAAAATGAGTATTACTTTTTGTTTAAGCAAAAGCATTATTTTTCGGCCTTAAAAGTAACACGCTTACGGTTAATTGTAAATAGGTATAAATAGCCTTCTTCGATGCGGTATTTTGTTACCTTAGGTAATAAATCAAAAAGTTCCTTTTCGTAATTATCAATGCCCAAGCATGAAAGTTTGGTGGCAACGGGTACTGTTAATTTCATTTGTCGGGCTGCATTGGTTCTTACGCGGCCTGAATAAGAATTGCAAAAACGACCACTATAAGCAGAATCTGATTCAAACACCAAATAGGCTTTTATACTTGTTGTGATTTGCGTGCTTTTGGCGGTTTCCAAATTGTCTATACTTGTCATCATCCACCTAGTACCGCTTAATGTTTGGGCAAAAGAGGAAAAAGTAAGGAAGAAAAATAAAAGAAGAATGGCGTTTTTCATATTAAAGGCTGTATTATGCAATCTCAAAAATTTTATCAATTATAACATTAAATATTATGCCAAGGTAATTTTTTTTATCAAAACTTTGAAATAATAAGTTCATTCAAAATTTAACAAATAATACAAAAATCTTTGAAAATTGGGTCATACTCTTTCGTAAATTTGATTTAAAGTTAAATTTAATCAAAAGATTATGATTCAATCAAAACCAAATCCAAGAAAATTCTTCAGCTTTTTGGGAATTTTATCTGCTTTAGTCGTGTTCAACGCTTGCTCAAAATCCACCATTCAAAAAGGTACGCCCCAAATATCCGACATGTCGACAGGTGACAATTCTCAGAGTCAAAATGCAGGTGTATTAACTGCTTCTGAATGGAATGATTTGGCGAACTGGACTTTTTGGACAGATTTATTGGGCAAAAACAACAATGCTGCCATGCAAAGCAAATGGGGTTTTTACACCAACAACCGTATTTCTTTTCAGCTTACCAACGGCAGTCACCAAGCCCTTTGCGATGTAAAAGTTGATTTATTACTCGATGGCAAAGTGATTTTCACTGCCCGTACCGACAACAAAGGAAAAGCTGAATTGTGGGCCAATTTAAACGCATCGAGCAATGAGGTTGATTATTCGAAGTTGCAAATTTCGGTAAACAATGGTGAAGCCACTTTAAGCAATGTAAAACCATTTAGCCAAGGCATCAATACCTTAAGTATTGAAAGTGCTTGGCAAAACGACAATACGGCCAATATCAGTTTTGTGATTGATGTAACATCGTCAATGACGGATGAATTAAAATACCTTAAAAATGAACTATACGATGTAATTGGCAGAATAAAATCGAACAATCCGCAAAGTGATGTTTATACCTCTGTGGTTTTTTACAAGGATGAAGGTGATGATTTTGTGACTAAAAAATCTGATTTTTCGAAAGACGAAAACCAAAGCATCAACTTTTTAAAAGCTGAAGAAACCGGCGGTGGCGGCGACTACCCTGAAGCCGTTCACTCAGCCTTAGACCAAGCAGTAAATACATTAAATTGGTCAAGCAAGGCCAAATCACGCATTATGTTTTTGATACTGGATGCTCCTCCTCATGCTGACAAAGCAGTGATTAGCAGTTTACAAAATTCAATTTTAAACGCAGCAGCAAAAGGCATTAAGTTAATTCCTGTTTTAGCCAGCGGCGCCGATAAAGATGCTGAATTTTCGGTGCGCCTTATGGCCATGGCCACCAATGGCAACTTTACATTTTTAACCGACGACAGTAAAAAAGGCAATCAACATTACCAACCATCTGTAGGTTCGTATCAAATTGAATATTTAAATAATTTGATGGTACGTCTCGTAAACAGCAGTTTGCAATAAACAAAACAAAAATTTCACTCAA
>JBAXXZ010000272.1:0-4022 GCA_037127575.1 Bacteroidota bacterium
AATAAAGACAATGATATTTTCAATTTTAACCATTTTAGTGTGTGTTCTTTTAGTACTTGTAATTCTTGTTCAAAATTCTAAAGGCGGCGGTATTCAAAGTCAGTTTGGTGCAGCAACCCAAATTATGGGTGTGAAGCGTGGTACTGAATTTATTGAAAAAGCCACTTGGGCTTTGTCGATTACCTTAATTGCTTTGTGTGTTTTAATGGCGCCAAAAAGTGGTGGCGTAAATACTGATAGCGAAGCAGGCTCATTGGCCAAGAAAAAAGCACAAACTGCGGTGCCTGCACCTCAACAACAAATGCAACAACCAGTTAGTACTGAAAAAGCACCTCAACCGGTTAAATAATCCAAAACACATTTTTAAAAGCCATCCTACTTGGATGGCTTTTTTGTTTTTATACCTTTGCTAAATTAATGTATGCAAGTATTTAAATTTGGCGGGGCTTCGGTTAAAGATGCTCAAGCGGTAGAAAATGTTTCGAAAATTTTAAAAAAGTATTTGGGACAAAAAACCATTATGGTTGTTTCGGCCATGGGCAAAACAACCAATTTGTTGGAAGCATTGGCCAAAGCTTATTTCCATGGTCAAGAAGAGAAGTTCGACTTACTTCAAAAGGTTAAAAATTACCATTTTCAAATTATTGAGCAATTGTTTCCCGATAAACAAAATGCCGTTTACGATGAGCTTGAAAATGTGTTTGTGGAGTTGTTATGGAACATTGAAGAAGAGCCAAGCGGAAGTTTTTCTTTTCATTACGATCAAATCGTTTCAATTGGCGAGGTATTATCGACCAAAATTATTTCGCACTATTTAAATTCAAATCAATGCGCCAATTACTGGCTCGATATACGCGGCATTCTGCAAACCGATAACACTTACCGCGAAGGCAAGGTGGATTATGCTTTGAGTGAAGCTTTAGTAAATAACCAGCTTTTGCCTTTGATGCAAAATCATTCCATGCTTGTGACGCAAGGATTTATTGGTGGTACCTCCGAAAATTATACCACCACACTCGGGCGTGAAGGCAGTGATTATACAGCCGCTTTGTTGGCTTATTTTGCCAACGCCGAAAAGGTGGTGATTTGGAAAGATGTGCCCGGCGTGTTGAATGCCGATCCAAAATACTTTAAGAACACCAAGAAAATTGATGAATTGGGTTACCACGATGCCATAGAGCTCACTTACTTTGGCGCCTCGGTGATACATCCAAAAACCATCAAGCCGCTGCAGAACAAGAATATTCCGCTTTACGTGCGTTCGTTTTTAAAACCGGAAGATGAAGGCACAGTGATTAAAGATGGTGAGAAAAGAAATACAGTCACATCCTTCATATTTAAGACCAATCAAATTTTATTATCGATTCAGCCAAAGGATTTTAGTTTTATTGCCGAAGATAATTTGAGTTTGATCTTTGCTTTGTTTTCGAAGCACAATGTGCGGGTAAACATGATGCACAATTCAGCCATTAGTTTTAGTGTGTGTGTTGATCACGATGAAGAAAAAATAAATGCACTGCTTGAAGAATTACACCAACAATTTAAAGTGCTCTATAATACCGATGTGCAATTAATGACCATTCGCAATTACAATCCTGAAATTATTACCAAGCTTAGTGAGAACAAACTGGTATTGCTTGAACAACGCAGCCGCAATACGCATCAAATGGTAATGAAAGATATTTGATCTACGGAAATGTTCTATAATAGAATAATGATATCCTACATTGGGCTGTATTTCTTACTAAAAAGTTAAAAATACACGAAATACATGCGGCTTTAAAATATGGTGAGCGCCAAGGACTGAACGGAAGCCCGCGCGAAGCCATTTGAAAAATATTTGTTGGCTGAGGATGCGACCAAAGGAAGCAACCGCAAGCTTACAAATATTGCAAATGGCAAGCGAGGCTGAAGAGAAGGCCTGTTAAGGCGCCCAAAAAAAAATGTTGCGGATTGACTTATTACAGCAACAAAGACATAAAAAAAATTACTTATCGCTTCACGTACTGTTCGTTGTAGTAATTGGCGTAATTACCCGAGGTAACATTGTTTAACCATTCTTCGTTGTGGAGGTACCAATCAACCGTGCGATCAAGGCCTTGTTCGAAAGTAACGGAAGGAACCCAGCCCAAATCATTTTTTAATTTACCGGCATCAATGGCGTAGCGCAAATCATGGCCGGCGCGGTCTTTCACGAATGTGATGAGTTTTTCGTTGCTGCCTTCGGGACGGTTTAATTTTTTGTCCATCACACGGCATAACAAACGAATCACATCAATGTTGGTCCATTCGTTATGGCCGCCAATATTATAAGTACTGCCCAATTTGGCATTGTGAAAAATGGTATCGATGGCGGTGGCGTGGTCTTCAACAAATAACCAATCGCGCACGTTTTCGCCTTTGCCGTAAATGGGTAAAGGGCGGTTGTTTTTAATGTTGTTGATGCAAAGGGGAATTAATTTTTCAGGAAAGTGATTTGGTCCGTAGTTATTGCTACAATTTGAAATCACCACCGGTAAACCATAAGTATCATGGTAAGCACGCACAAAATGATCGCTGCTGGCTTTGGAAGCAGAGTAGGGACTGTGCGGATCGTAAGAGGTTTCTTCGGTAAACATACCGGTATCGCCAAGGGCACCGAACACTTCGTCGGTACTCACGTGGTAAAATTTGCTGAAGCTGCTGTTTTCTTGTTTATACAAGGCTTTGGCGGCATTTAATAAATTCACGGTGCCAATCACGTTGGTCATGACAAATTCAAGGGGATTGGTAATGCTGCGGTCAACGTGGCTTTCAGCAGCCAAGTGAACCACGGCATTGTATTTTTCGGTTTTAAAAAGATGGTCAATAAATTCGGCATCAACGATATCACCTTTCACGAACTTGTAATTGGCATTGTTTTCAATGTCTTTAAGATTGGCCAAATTACCGGCGTAAGTTAAATTATCCAAGTTGTGGATGGTATAATTCGGGTATTTGTTAACGAATAAACGGACTACGTGTGAACCGATGAATCCGGCGCCGCCGGTGATTAAAATTTTCATGCCAGATATGGAGTTAAATGAATCTTTTCTTTAATTTTTTGTAAATTTATTTAAAAATAGAAACCCATGAGAATATTTATACTTTTTTACGTTTTTTTTATCAGCATCACAGGTTTTAAAGCCCAGTCCTCGTTTAACAGGGCTTATCACAGTGCATCACAGATTGCCGCGCCCTTTGCCATGGCTATTAACGGCAGTTATTATCATATAGTGATTGTGAAGGAAGCCTTGGGTGAAGCAAATCAAGCTTTTTTATACAAACACAAAAATGACAGTGTGCTGAAGTTCAGAAAACCAATTATACAAAATGTGAAATTGGATATTAATCAAGCTTTCGTTACAAATGATAAGGCCATCTTGGTATCATGTAATGACAGGGTGTGCAGCATTTTTTCATACCAAGGCGGAAATTCATATTTGGTGAAATTAGACACCAATGGCAATCAATTATTTAAAACCACTGTGAATCGACAGTTTTCGATTTTACCTCCCGGAGGAGATGTAGGAATAAATAAATTGGATAGGTTTAAGCTTGGATGTCAAAACAACGATTCAACGTATTCAATTTTTACTGACAGTGTGATGTTTAAGTTCTCATCACAAGGGGTTTTTATTTCAAGAAAAAAAATTGCAACAGATTCAATCACTGCAGCATTGTTGTTGCCCAATAATAATATTTTAATCAATGGTCACTTTGGTCAAACACATGCATTGATGGTGATTAGCCCAAGCGGTTCGGTTCTATCTACTTATACATTTCCTTCGGTTTTGAAAAAACTTGTCTATTACAATGGCAACAAAATAATGGGACTAAGTACCAACGGAAATCTTTACAAAATTACGCCCAATTATGGTCTGATTGCAAATACAAATTTTGCTTTAAATACTAAGGTGACAGACTTTATCTGTGTATCGGATACAATTTATTCATGCCGAATGGCACCTAATGCAAGTGCTTCTTATTATGTGTGCGATACC
>JBAXXZ010000273.1:0-4013 GCA_037127575.1 Bacteroidota bacterium
GTTTAAATCTTGCAAAATTGTTATCTATTTTTTTACCTTTTGCCTCCTTTAGGCGTATATTTGCGAATTGCAATTTTTTACATGGAAGAAACCGTAACGGCCGCTGAAACTCGAAAACTCTATCCCTACCAGGAAAAAGCAGTGACAGATATTTTTAGCAGATTAAAAGTTTTACCGCCCAATGCCAATTTACTTTTTCAACTTCCAACAGGTGGTGGCAAAACCATTATTTTTAGTGAAATCGCTAAACGTTACATTCGCGAAAACGGCCGTAAGGTGCTCATCCTAACACACCGCATCGAATTGGGGAAACAAACCTCCGATGTTTTAACTGAAGCGGGGATTAGCAACAAAGTCATTAACAGCGAAGTAAAACACCTGCCCCAACAAAGCGATTATGCTGCTTTTATTGCCTTGGTTGAAACACTCAACAACCGCTTGCAAGAAAACGACCAGTTTCTCGAAGACATTGGTTTAGTGGTAGTGGATGAAGCACACAACAATTCATTCCGGAAAATTTTTCACTATTTTAATGATGTAAACATCCTTGGCGTTACAGCCACACCACTCAGCAGTAACAAAAAATTACCGCTATACCAAACATACAACGAATTAATCGTTGGTGATTCCATCTCAGCTTTAATCGATCAAGGTTACTTGTGTGAAGGCCAAACCGTATCATTCGATGTTAATTTAAGTTCATTGCGTGTGGGTAATAATGGTGAGTTTACCGTTGGTTCGCACGAACTTTTGTACACCCAATCCATCATGCAAGGCAAATTGGTTGAGGCCTACGAAGAAATTGCCAAAGGAAAAAAGACCCTCATCTTTAACGCCGGCATCTTAACCAGTCGCGCTGTATATGAAACATTTAAAGCCAAAGACTACCCAATAAAGCACCTCGACAGTACCTTTAGTGATAAAGACCGCGCCGATACACTCGATTGGTTCCGAAAAACAAAAAACGGCATACTCACATCCGTTAGTATTTTAACCACCGGTTTCGATGAGCCCGAAGTAGAAACCATTATCTTAAACCGTGCCACAAAGTCTCTCACCCTTTACCACCAAATGATCGGAAGGGGTTCGCGTGTATTGCCGAATAAAAAAACTTTCAACATAGTTGATTTAGGAAACAACTCACGCCGTTTTAACTTGTGGCAGTATCCTATTGATTGGAAACATGTGTTTGCAGCGCCTCACTTATACTTAGAGCAACGCTACAAAGATGAGTGGGATTATGAATTGGTGAACGATTACGATTTACCGCCCGACATTAAAGAACGCTTCTTAAACTCAAGCGCCGAAGCATTTGTTGTGCGCGACCGTTATCTCATGGCCCTGCGCAAGGGCAAAAAACCACAAGTGGTGGTTGAAGAAAGTTTGGAAGACCACTTTGCACGCATCAAAGACAATGCCGCTGATTTTGATGAAGCACTCGAACTTTTTAATTTACTGAGTGATGAAATGAAATACCGAATGAAACAATTCGGTAAATGTATCAACTCAACCAATAACCACACCGATTGGCAAAGCCAAACCTACGCGTCTAAATTGCGCCGTCGATTAATGACCTTTTACGCCGAATAATGAACATACCACGCCTTTATAAAATAAGCGGTTATTTATCGCTTTTGTTCGGTATCCTCGCCGCCCTTTGTGTTTACCGCATTCAGTGGATGTATTACGGCATGGGCATGGCCATGATGGGTTTTATTTTCGGTACCGTCAACATTTTTTTAAATACCAAATATTTCAACGATAACGAAAAATGGCCAAAAGGCTATTTCGGTATTTTCTTAAGTTCACTGCCTGTACTGTTTTTGATGTTTGTCATCAATAAATACAAAAAATAAACAATTCATTTTTTTTGATTTTTTGGGCGTGCCCCCTGAAGAGAAAGGCCGCGAATATCTTTTAGAAGCCTTTCTGCTTCAGGGGTCGGGCTTTACGCTGCAATCTTTTTGTTCGTGCCTCTCAAAAAGTATTTTCGCTGCAATCCCTCACGCAGAATTTTGCCCCTTAGTTTTTGTATTTCACTCCGCCCATTGTAATCCCTTTTTTAATAAGGCCAATGTTTTTTCTTCAGTCGAATTTTTTTCAGGTTTAAAATCATATTCCCAACCTGCTGTTTTAGGTAAACTCATTAAAATCGATTCAACACGGCCATTGGTTTCTAATCCAAATTTTGTGCCTTTGTCGTACACCAAATTAAATTCAACATAACGGCCTCTTCTTAATAGTTGCCATTGTTTGTTTTGATCAGTATAACTTCTGTCTTTGTTTCGTGCAATTAATTCGCTGTAAATAGGCGCAAAGGCTTCTCCAATGGCTTGCCAAAATAAAAAGTTCTGATCAAAATTCATTTTGCCTTCGGTATTTAGTCGGTCAAAAAAGATGCCGCCAATGCCCCTTGTTTCTTTGCGATGCGGAATATAAAAATAGTCATCGGCCCAATTTTTAAATTTGGCATAATAGTCGGCATGGTGCGCATCACACACTTTTTTTAATGATTGGTGGAAAAAAATAGCGTCTTCTTCAAAAATATAATGTGGGGTTAAATCAATGCCGCCACCCAACCACCTTGCCCCATCAGAAGTTTCAAAGTATCGCACATTCATGTGAATAATCGGCACCATAGGGTTTTTAGGATGAATTACAATTGAAACACCTGTCGCAAAAAATTGTGGATTTTCAGTAGGCTTATCCATGGCACTGTGCGATTTTTCTTTGAGCAAAAAATCAGGTGCAACACCCTCCACAGCACTAAACAACACGCCGCCTTTTTCAATCACATGCCCCTCACAAATAATTTTTGTGATGCCACCGCCGCCTTCTTCACGGGTCCATTTTTCTTCACCAAACTTTGCACCGCCATCGGCCTTTTCAAGCGCTGTGCAAATATTTGTTTGTAATTGTTGCAGCCAAGTCGAAATGTTAGCAGCAGTTATTTCCATCCTGTTTTTTGAACTTGAAAATTGCTGTATTTAAAAATATATACACCGCGGTTATCAAAGCCGGTGGTAATATCTGGACGCACAAAATTAAAGCGCATGTAATTTCCTTCGTTGGGATGCGTATTTAATGCATGAATAAAATCGGGACCAATTTCACGTAAGTTTTTTATGTAATAAAAGGCGTTTTCAAAACCAATAAAATAAAACTCACTTGGCAAGGTGTTTTGCATTAATTTATATTCTTCTTTTAATGCATCAAAGTGGTTGACGTTAGTAATATTGTATTGGTGTGGAAAGGTAAAACCCAATTGATTTAAATATGCTTGGTCAATATTGTCCATGCTACGTATGCCTTCCCAGCCGCACAAAACCACATCTTTTTTCTCAGCCATAATGGCCAGTTGTGTGGTAAAATCGGCAATAAATACTTCATTGCTGCTCAAGCTCACCACAATATTGCGGGCATTTGGTTTTAAATGTTCTTTAATTTTGGTGAAGTCTCTAATCACCAACAAAGTATCTTTGCTGTTTTTGTTGTGTAATTTAATTTTATCGTTGTAATATTTTTTAAAGGCCAAGGCAAACTGTACTTCCTTCTTTTCTTTGTCGCCGGGCATCATTAAAATAATTCCCGAATCAGTATTTTTTAATGAATCTAGGCAATAGTCTGCAAGGCTCTCCAGTAAAGTGTATTCCGATGGATTGGTTTTTGAAACGTAAATATTGTTGTATAAAATTTTGTTCGGCTTGGTTAAAGGTGAAACAATCGGTACATGAAACTCCTTGGCTTTTTTAGCCACTGTTTTAAAGCCACCGGCAAACAAAGGACCAAAAATCATGTCAAAGTTTTTAAATTTTAGATCGGCTGCAAATTGCACCAATTTAAGTGAGTCTTTGTCGTCAATGTCAAACACCTGAATGTTTAATTCAAAATCTTTAGCGCTCAACGAATCGCAGGCCCTTTTAAAACCCAAATAAAAGTCGTAAGCCAAAGCCGGCACCATCGGAAAGTTCACTTTGTTTTTAACGGCTTCGTTAATGTCCATGGCACTTATT
>JBAXXZ010000274.1:0-4012 GCA_037127575.1 Bacteroidota bacterium
CTTATATTCTTCGTCTTCTTTAATTTCAACGTCGCCCTTTTTGGTTTTTACCATTACAGGTACAATTTCATTATTAAAATTGCCTTTGGCCCAAGCTTCTGCCGATTTTTTGTATGAATCAATGGCATAATTATCTTGGTCTTCGCGGGTAAAGTGTAAATCCTTTGCGCAAATTTCAGCACAACTACCCATAGGTTGGGCGCTATAAACATCCACCAAGCCGTCTTTGGCTAAACCATCAATGGTGGTGCCGTTACCATATTTAGCGCCCCAACGGTTGCTGTCTAAATAAAAAGGCACTTGGCTCATGTTTTCCATTCCACCTGCCACAACAATATCGTTATCGCCTAACATGATGCTTTGTGCGCCAAGTGAGATGGCTTTTAAGCCACTGGCACAAACTTTATTGATTGTGGTGGCACACACGTGATCAGGTAAGCCGGCAAACTTAGCGGCCTGACGGGCAGGTGCCTGACCTAAGTTGGCTTGCAGCACTGAGCCCATAAAAACCTCATTCACTAAATTTCCGTCGAGTTTTATTCTCTCTAAAGCACCCTTAATGGCCACTGCGCCCAATTGTGTTGCCGAAATGCCGGCTAAAGTTCCTCCAAATGATCCCATTGGGGTGCGCACTGCTGATACGATGTATACTTCTTTCATGTTGTTATCTTTCTTTTTTATTTGTACTAGGCCTATTAACTTTTTGATCACAATCAGGCCCTCAATTATTAATCATAAAACGGGCCTAATTTACTATTTTAATGGCAAGAAACACTTGAAATGTTATCAACTTGTAAAAGCCATATATTCGTAGTCTGAAATACCATGAAGGGACTTGTAATAAAATCAACCGGAAGTAAATACCTAGTAAAATCGGGTGATGAAATTTTTGAATGCCTATTAAAAGGAAAAATACGTTTGGAGGGACGAAAAACGACCAATCCAGTTGCTGTTGGCGATATTGTTGAAGTTGAAAAAGACAAAAACAATGAATACAGCATCGTTAAAATTGAAGCACGTAAAAATTATATCATTCGTAAATCCATTAACCTCAGCAAACAATCACAAATACTCGCCAGCAATTTAGATCAAGCGATTATCATTGCCACCTTGGTTGCGCCCCGAACTAGTTTGGGATTTATTGACCGTTTTTTGGTTACTGCGGAAGCCTATCATATACCTGCTAAAATTATTTTTAATAAATGTGATTTGTTGGATGAAAAAAGTCGCGGCATTCAGCAAGATATTATTCAAATTTATTCCGACATTGGATATACCTGTTACGAAGTTAGTGCCACTGAAAACATTGGTATTCGTGAACTCGAAATTGTTTTTAAGGATAAAACAACACTCATTACCGGACATTCAGGGGTTGGAAAATCGAGTTTCATCAATGCCTTGCAGCCACAATTGAATTTAAAAACAGGACGGATTTCTTCCGCCCATTTAAAGGGCATGCATACCACCACCTTTGCCGAACTTTTTATAATGGATTTTGGTGGTTATATCATCGATACACCGGGCATAAAAGAATTGGGTTTAGTTGAAATGAAAAAAGAAGAGCTGGGACATTATTTTCCTGAAATCAGAAAGTACATGGCTGATTGTAAGTTTAATAACTGTTTGCACATTAACGAGCCTAAATGCGCGGTAATTAAAGCTGTTGAAGACGGTAACATCAGTGAAGAACGTTATAAATCTTACTTTGGCATGTTAAATGGTGAAGAGATGGATTGGAAGGAGTGGGAAATTTAATCCGTCATTTTTTCGGCAGTAAACTACAATAGCCCACGCATTAAATACAAAACCAATTGTCTTACTGCCATCGCTCTATGGCTGATGGTGTTTTTTGTATCAGCACTTAACTGCGCAAAGGTGCTGCGATAACCTTGTGGAATAAATAAAGGGTCGTAGCCAAATCCATTATTGCCTCTGGCTTCGTAAGCAATGGTACCTTTAATTTCCCCTTCAAAAACTTGCACATTCTCGTTTGTAATTAATGTGATCACCGTTACAAATCGGGCATTGCGTTTGGTAATTGTATTTAAAGCCTGTAATAACTTTTGATTGTTATTTGCATCGTTTTTAGGGATGCCTGCGTAACGCGCACTGAATACGCCTGGCGCGCCATTCAAGGCCTTTACTTCCAAGCCACTATCGTCGGCAAAAACAGGCATCTCATTTTGTTTGTCTTTCAAATAATCAAAAACAAAGCGGGCCTTTAGCAGAGCGTTTTCTTTGATTGTGTTGGCTGTTTCCGGAATTTCATGTGTGATGCCGATATCAGCCAATCCTAATGCCTTAATGTCTTTGGGCAAAAGCGCATTTATTTCTTTGATTTTGTTTTGATTGGATGAAGCAAAAACAATGGTCATTTGTTTACAATAAATAAATGATTGTTTGAAAAAAATTTATTTCCTTAACTCAAAATTGGTGCCCAAGTATACTTTACGTACTTGTTCGTCATTTGCCAAGTCTTCTGCAGTACCACTTTTAATTACACTTCCTGAATACAACAAATAAGCCCTATCGGTGATGCTTAATGTTTCGTGAACATTGTGATCTGTGATTAGAATGCCAATATTTTTGTCCTTTAATTTCTTCACAACTGTTTGTATATCTTCAACAGCAATGGGATCAACACCTGCAAAAGGCTCATCCAAAAGAATAAATTTAGGATCTGTGGCCAAGGCCCTAGCAATTTCGGTGCGTCGGCGTTCACCGCCACTTAATTGATCGCCTAAATTTTTACGTACATGTTGCAAGCCAAATTCATCCAACAAAGTTTCAACCTTATGTTGTTGTTCTTTTTTGCTCATTTTGGTCATTTCTAAAATCGCGAACAAATTATCTTCAATGCTCAATTTCCTAAAAACAGACGCTTCTTGAGGCAAATAACCAATACCTAGCTGCGCTCGGCGGTACATGGGTTCTTTGGTAATGTCTACATCGTCTAAAAATATTTTTCCGCTGTTGGGTTTTACCATGCCCACAATCATGTAAAATGAAGTGGTTTTGCCTGCCCCGTTAGGTCCAAGCAAACCAACAATTTCACCTTGCTTCACCTCAACCGACACATTGTTGGCTACGGTTCGTGATTTATATTTCTTTACTAAATTTTCGCTTCTTAAAATCATACCATTACAAGCTAAGTTGGATCCCAAACTTTAGTCCAAAGTTATCAATTGCACGCGGTAATTGGTAATTCAATCGCCAAAAAGCGTCAATTCTAAAAACTTTAAAAATATTTTCCACGCCTAAACTCGCTTCCGCATACGGGCCTTTATCAAGTGCGTGCAAAGTAGAGGGAAATAAGAGGGTGTTTCTGTTTCTTTCATTTACTGAACCCCACACTGTTTTAATGGTGGCTACTTCACGCCATTTTAATTTTCTTAGAAGGGGCAATTTGTTTAAAAACAAACCTTCAAAATGATGATACAAAGCCGCGCTGGCAAATTGATCGCTGGCAAATTCATAATACTTCATCATGTTAAAAGCCATGTAATCATACAAGTAAGTTTCGTTACCCCCATGTAATTCCATGATTGGGTATGCCACCTGTCCCCATATTTTTCCCCCTATTAAGATAATATCGGTATAACCCAAAATTGGTGTAATTCGCAATCTACCGCTCACATTCATTACCAGTTTTTGATAATCGTATTCGCCTTTAAAGGCATTTTGAAGTGATTTAGAATAATTCAGTTGAACAATAGGATAGCGGCTTTCGATGGCCACGCGTTCAAATCCTTCTCCTACATGTTTTTCTTTCCATGCGAAACGCAAATTTAATCGGGCCTCGGTGTTGTTGATGTTTTCGCGTTCGGCAATACTCCCGTTTTTGTCGGCATACAGATAACGGTTAGTGCCCAATGGGGTGAATTGTCGCCCTACTAAAGTAAATCTCGTAATTAAGCCCTGAAACCACTCCCGCTCGTAATAAGCCTGGGTGTAATCAACGCGCGTTAAGTTGGTAAGTGCGCGGCTTCTGAAAAAAGAAGCCAACACATTG
>JBAXXZ010000275.1:0-4004 GCA_037127575.1 Bacteroidota bacterium
AAATCATGCCTTCACTTAATGCACCGCGTATTTTTGATTTTTTAATTTCAAAAGGTTCTCCTTTGCAAGGGTAAAGTTTGGTGCCAACGTTGGCCACAATCACTTTTTGCCCGGCTGCCACATTGGGCGCACCGCAAACAATATTTAATGCTTCGGCAGCGCCAATGTCCACTTTGGTAATGTGCAAACGATCGGCATCGGGATGCTTTTCGCAAGTCAAAATATGGCCAACAACCAAGCCTTTTAATCCGCCCGGTAAAGATTCAAAGGACTCAATGCCTTCAACTTCAAGTCCGCTGGCGGTAAGCATTTCAGCTGTTTCATCAACACTGATATCAAGATTAATAAGGCTTTTCAGCCAATTAAAAGAAATTTTCATAATTTAAAAGAAGATAAAGTTAAGCATAATATTTGGCTGCAAAATTGTATCAAACAGGTTCTTTTAGAGAGTAGCGAATTGCTCTAAATGGTCCAGGTAATCAAACCTTGCTGCGTAAATTTAAAGGGCTGACAATTGCCGCCCATGCTTTGAATGGCTTCGGCCACTTTGTTTTTGGTAACACCCGGGCAATAAAAAAACATAAAACCACCACCACCGGCACCTGAAATTTTGCCGCCGCTGGCACCATGTTCGATGGCAGTTTGATAAATAGTATCGATGTGTTGATTGGAAATGCTGTGCGCCATTTGTTTTTTATTTTGCCAACCGAAGTGCAAAATCTCTCCAAATTTTGATAAATCTTCACGCAGCAAAGCATCTTTCATCTGCATGGCCTGCTCTTTTAAATTGTGCATGGCCCCAATACTTTTGGTGTTTTTTTCATTCACGTTTTTCACCTGCTCATTGATGATACCTGCTGAAAGTCGCTGTGTTGAAGTAAAGTAGAGTAGTAAACTAAATTCTAATTCATTGACAATTTTAGATTTTAACTGCAAAGGATTTACAATCACTTTGTCATTGGCTGAAAATTCTAAAAAGTTGATGCCACCAAAAGTAGCAGCATACTGATCCTGTTTACCACCCGCCATTTTTAAATCGATGCGCTCGATGTCGTAAGCCAAGTGGGCAATATCGTACTTGCCAAGTGGTAATTTTAACCATTCAACAAATGCACCCAAAATTGATACCACAATGGTGGAAGAAGTGCCTAAGCCTGAACCCTGCGGTGCTTCAATAAAAGAAGTTAAACGAAAGGAAAGTGGCTTTAAATTAAATTGTTTGATCACACGGTTGTACACGCCAATAAACAATTCAAATCCTTCGTGCATGGGCAGTTCAGCTTCAGATGCCAATCTTAATTGTTTGTGTTGCCCATCGATAATAAACTCAATTTGCCCATCATCAGTGGGTTCTAAAGATGCGTAAGCGTATAAATTAATGGTGGCGTTTAAAATGGCGCCGCCATATAAATCGGAATAAGGACTCACATCGGTGCCGCCGCCGGCCAAACCAATTCTTAAGGGTGCTTTGCTTCTTATGATCATATTTTTTTCTTAGTCAAAAAGGATAATTTTTTGGGCGCCAACCGGGCTGCTTCAGGCTGCGGCTTTTTTCAAGGGAAAGAGGCAGGCTTGAAAAAGAGCTAAACCCTCCGCATCCCTGGCGCAGCATTTCGACCCTTTAGCATGTCGATTCAATTCTATTTTAAAAATCCTGCAATAAAATTCTTTATATGTGTCAATAATGAAATAATTTCTAAATGGTGCTTTGCTTCTAATGATCATATTTTCTTTGTCATGCTGTTCCAATTTTCATCGGAATGTTTCAGCATTTTTTTTATTTGCTGCTAATTATTTCATATTGATAAACTGCAAAGGCACATCATACTCCCCTCTTCTGCAAAGGCTAATTACTTTTTGAAGATCATCAATGTTTTTACTGCTCACACGGATGATTTCATCCATGATTTGCGCTGTTACTTTTATTTTACTGTCTTTAATGTCCTTCATTATTTTTTTGGAGGCCTCTTTATCAAGGCCTTGACGCGCTTTGATATCCTTCTTAATCAGCGGCCCGCTGGGATAATGTTCCTTGCTTTCATCCAAACCCCTTGGATCCAAACCCTGCTTAATCATACGCGAGTGAATGGCGTCAATAATGGCCTCTAAACGCATGTCGTTTTCGGTGGCTATTAAAATGGTGTTCTCCTTTTTATTTAGTTCAATACTGCTTTTGCTATCACGAAAATCCCATCGGTTTAAAATGTCTTTTTTTGCTACATTTATAGCATTATCTAATAATTGGGCATCCAGTTTACTGGCGATATCGAATGAAGGCATAGGCGTAAATTGTGGTCAAAATTAGGGAATAGATTTAAATAAGAAACTGATTCATTGGAAAATTTTAAACGATATGTTTTATTCTTTGGTCTTTTGCCGATATTTTTTGTCGCAAACAGCAAAGCACAAACCTTTAACAAAGCGTCCATTCCTTCTCAATTGGCTCTTATTCAGCCACCGGATACTTCTTATTTGGAATATGTATTTGGCATGTATGAATTGGTAAATATCACAAAAATTGACTCCAGTATTCATGTTCAATTGCGTTATGCTGATACCGCCAATTTTTTGCACCGTGATTTTTATGATGGTCTGCGTAATGCCTACCTCAGCTGTTTTGCCGCTATTAAGTTAAGCACAGCCCAATATTATTTGAAAAAAGAAAATCCAAATTATTCTTTGTTGGTGTTGGATGCTGCTCGACCTTTACATGTTCAGCAAATGATGTGGGACAGTGTAAAATTGCCTGAAGAAAAGAAACAGAAATATTTAACCCCTGCTTCAGTGACCTCCTTGCACAATTATGGCGTGGCACTTGACATTACTATACTGGATTTAAGAACTGGACGAACATTGGACATGGGAACTGATTTTGACCACTTTGGTGATTTGTCGCAACCCAAATTTGAAGATGAGTACTTGCAAAAAAAATTATTGACGAAGGAACAAGTAGAAAACCGTCGCATGTTGCGGGAAGTGATGAGGAGTGCGGGATTTAAACATATCAGCAGCGAGTGGTGGCATTTTGTGGCATGCAGCAGAGAGAAACCCGTTAGTCAATTTGTATTAATAAAATAACATGGCCTTTGAATTAATATCTGAATTTCAACCTACCGGCGATCAACCGGAAGCCATTCGCCAATTGGTGGAAGGTATACACAACGGTAGCAAAAATCAAGTGCTGCTTGGCGTTACAGGCTCGGGTAAAACTTTTACAGCAGCCAACGTGATTGCGCAAATAAATAAGCCCACACTGATTCTTTGCCATAACAAAACACTGGCGGCGCAATTGTACTCTGAGTTTAAAATGTTTTTCCCCAATAACGCGGTGGAGTATTTTGTGAGTTATTACGATTATTATCAGCCAGAAGCGTATTTACCAACCACCGGCACCTATATTGAAAAAGATTTGGCCATCAACGAAGAAATTGAAAAGTGTCGTCTGAGCACAACGTCGGCATTGCTTTCAGGTAGAAGGGACGTGATTGTAGTGAGTTCGGTGAGCTGCATTTATGGTATGGGTAATCCAACTGATTTTAAGCAGAATATTTTGTCGATTCATGTTGGACAAGCCATTTCGCGAAATAAATTGTTGCATCAATTTGTGGGTGCTTTATATTCAAGAACCACCGGGGATTTTGATCGAAGCACTTTTAGGGTAAAAGGCGATACCGTTGAAATTAATTTGCCCTATGCGGATTATTGTGTACGCATTTTGTTTTTTGGTGATGAAATTGAGGCCATCGAAACCTTCGACAATGCCAATAACCACATCCTAAACAAACACGAGTCCATTACCATTTATCCCGCCAACATATTTGTGACCACGCCTGATACCATGCGTAAAGCCATGGTGTTTATTCAGGAAGACATGGAAAAACAAGTGGCCTTTTTTAAGACCCAGGATAAAATGTTGGAAGCAAAACGTTTGGAAGAACGGGTGAATTATGATCTTGAAATGATGCGTGAATTGGGTTATTGCAGTGGCATTGAAAATTACTCAC
>JBAXXZ010000276.1:0-3978 GCA_037127575.1 Bacteroidota bacterium
TCTTTACACCAAATGGTGACGGCATCAATGACGAGTTTTTCTTAAAGGCAAATAATTTGGTGCAAATAAACATTAAAATTTATGACCGTTGGGGAAACATGGTTTTTGACAGCAATTCTGATAAAGGCAATATACGTTGGGATGGTAAAAATGCCAATGGACAAATGGTGAGTGAAGGAGTTTATTTTTACGAATTAAAAGCTACAGGAGCCGATACCAAAACATTCAATCAAAAAGGAACAATAACAGTGGCTAAGTAATTAGCCACTGTTTAATGTTCTTCATGGTCTTCGTCGAAGCCCATATTGTCGTTGCCTTCAAAGTCTTCTTCCGATTCAGTTTCTTCTTCACCTTCTTCGCCTTCCAAAGTTTCTAAATCATCAGCTTCAACACCTTCTTCAACTTCGTCAATTGTTTTTGCAATTTCATCATCATCCGGCTCTTCGATGTCACCAAGCAAACCGGCCAAGGCCATTTCGGGACCTAATTCTTCTTTGGCCATATTGCTTTGTTTGTATTGTTTGGGCGCAAGGCCTATACTTTTTACAATGCAAGGGTAGCTTAATTTTTCGTTTACATCCACAATGCGCATCATTTCTATTAAAAAACTCCATTGCACTGAAGGATCGAATACGTATATAAAACGTTGATGGGGTTGTTCGATATATTTGGCAATTTTAATATCGGCCATTAATTTTTTAGGATCAACTTTTTTTCTGATTTCCTCATCATCCAAAGGCAAGTCTTCTTTTCGAAGGGTAATTTCTTGGCCTTTGCGCCAATAATCATCACTCACAAAAAAAGAGGCAGCATGTTTTGCATCAAATTTAAAAGCTTCTTGAATGATGGTGTGGAAATCTTGAAAATTTTGAACAGCCTTTATATCAATGTCTCTGAAAATATCTTCATTGTCTTCCAAACATATTTTAAAGCGGTAAGCAGCCATTTGATTTAATGTTTAGGTTGTTGGTAAATAATAGATTTCATCAATCCTAAGCGATTAAAGAAATGCGTAAAGGAAAAACCCAAAACACCCATGCCATATTTCATACTTCTTCTGAAATTAATCGAACTTGCTTCCGGAAAGTATTTGGTAGGACAGGTCACTTCTGCGATATCAAAACCGGCGTAAAAAATTTGCGAAATCATTTGGTTATCGAATACAAAATCGTCAGAATTGGCATGGTAATTAATGTTAACCAATACTTCTTTCGAAAAAGCGCGGTAACCGGTGTGGTATTCCGATAATTTTTGATTGATTAATAAGTTTTGAGTGAAGGTTAATAAGCGGTTAAAGATGTACTTGTACATTGGCATGCCACCTTTTAAGGCTCCTTTGCCCAAAATACGTGAACCAAAAGCAACTGGGTATAAATCGTTGGCAATTAAATAACTTAAACTTTGTATCAACAATGGGGTGTATTGGTAATCAGGGTGTAACATAATGACGATATCGGCGTTTAATTCTAAAGCCTTGTCGTAACAGGTTTTTTGATTGCCACCGTATCCTTTGTTTTGTTCGTGACGAATAACATGCTTGATACCAATGCTTTTGGCTACATCAGAGGTGTTGTCTTTACTGTGGTCATCAACCAATACCACGTCATCCACTATATCAAATGGAATTTCATCATAGGTCTTTTTTAAGGTCAATGCAGCATTGTAAGCGGGTAGTACCGCAATTATTTTCTTTCCGTTAATCATAGGTCAGCAAAAATAACAAAGTTTGTTTAATTTATTAAATTAAAAGTAAGCAAATAAATGTATTTTTAAGGCATTATTGTGTTTCTCAAAAAGCTACATAGCCTTACCCTCAAGTCGTTTATACCCCCGTTTGCAATTACGCTTTTTGTAAGTGTGTTTCTGTTTTTTTTGGTGCAGGTCGTTATTACTTATTTGGATGACTTTATTGGCAAGGGTTTAAAGACATTTGATTTGGTGAAGCTATTCTCGTATGCTTGGATAGCCATCATCCCACAATGCATTCCGTTGGCCGTGTTATTGGCTTCCATCATGAGTTTTGGCAATTTGGCTGAGAATTATGAATTGGCGGCCATGAAATCATCTGGCTTATCTCTTTTTAAAATTATTCAACCCGTGTTTGTGTTTATTCTTGTTTTGGCCGGGGTAACCTTTATGTTTAATAATTTTATTCTGCCCGTGGTGCATTTAAAGTCCACCTCACTTTTATACGATATCAGACAGAAGAAACCTACAGTTAACATTAAGGAGGGTATTTTTTACAATGGCATTGATAACTACAGCTTAAGGGTAGGTAAAAAATCGCATAACAAAGATACCCTAAAGGATATTTTTATTTATGACCATAGCCAACATCAAGGCAACACCATTCAAACCTATGCCAAGAGCGGTAAAATTACCACCACCGCCGATACCTCCGATTTGGTGCTAACCTTAAGGGATGGCAATCGATACGAGGAAAGTATTGAGTCGGGTAATCCGGGTAAACACAATTTGTCTCAAATAAGCTTTAAGCAACTGCAAGTAAATATTCCGCTCGAAGATTTTAAGTTAAAACGCACCAACGAGGAATTTTTTAAAGGCAATGAAGAAATGCTCAACGTATGGCAATTGGATTCAGTAATTGATTCCACCAGCCGCATCACCCAAAAACGTATTCAAAATTTAAAAAAACAATCCAGCGAATTATTTTATACCCGAACCGCCTCCTTCATGAAATTAAAAACACATTACAAATTGGTGAATGTTTTGCAATTTTATGATAGTTTAAACACCCAGCAATTTAATCAAGCGGTGCAAAATTCCCTGAATATTAGTCGTACCGCCTCCGGCAACGTTGATGCCTTAGAAAATGGGATAAAAGAAGAAGAAAATTCAAAGCTTCGGTTTTTAATCGAATGGCATAAAAAAATTGTGATTTGTTTGGCCTGCATTGTGCTTTTCTTTATTGGCGCACCATTGGGGGCCATCATTAAAAAAGGAGGCTTGGGCTTGCCCGTAATTGTTTCGGTGTTTTTCTTTTTGGCTTATTATATTTTAACCGAAATGTTTTTACAATTGGCCATTGATGGCAATATGGAACCACGATATGCCATGTGGATGCCTTTGGTGATTTTTTTACCCATCAGTATTTTTCTCACATACAAAGCTGCCAAAGATTCGGTAATTTTCGATATTACAGTTTATTATTCATGGATCGAAATACTTTTTAAGAAAAAGCCAATTGCTTAAAGTATTGCAAATATGTAACAAAGCGCCTTATCCCGCCAACGATGGCAGTAGCATTGCTATTTATAACATGAGTAGGGGCTTATTGGCCAATGGTGTCGATTTACACATTTTAACCATCAATACTAAAAAACACTTTAAAGCCGATTCGGAAGTGCCTTCTGATTTTAAAAATAAAAGTCACTATCAATCCATTTATAAAAACACCAACGTCAATTTGTTTGGGGCATTTTTAAATTTGTTCAGTGTTGATTCGTATTTTGTTTCACGCTTTTATTTTAATGCCTTCGAAAAAGCACTCATTCAAAAACTCAAAAGCCACTCATTCGATATCATCCAACTTGAAGGTTTGTTTATGTGCACCTATTTAAACACCATTAAAAAGTACAGCAAAGCCAAAGTAGTGCTGCGGGCGCACAACATCGAACATTTTATTTGGAACCGACATATTTCGCAGGAAAAACGGTATTTGCACCGCGTGTATTTGAGTCTTCAAAACAAACGTTTAAAACGTTTTGAGTTAAATGCCTTTAAACAACTCGATGCCATTATTCCAATTACGGAAAAGGATTTGTTGGCGTTTAAAAATTTGGGTTTTGAAAAATCTTTGTATTCATCCATCACCGGTGTTGATATCACCGAATACCAAACTAAAAACGACATCGTAGAAAAATCTAAAACCATATTTTATTTTGGGTCAATGGATTGGTTACCAAACCAAGAAGCCGTGAATTGGTTTTTGGCCAATTGTTGGGATAAGGTACATGC